>NZ_CP014766.1:4500000-4713421 GCF_001611675.1 Pontibacter akesuensis
ACACGGAGGAGATTTGGACGGTAAAATTACTACCGTACCAGCAACACGGCCTCTGGGACAAGCAAGCCCCTTTTGCCCCTGCCCTGCCGGAAAAATACAGCAGCGGCCCGATTGCCGTGCTGACGCGGGCAAGTATAAACTGGCTGGCGCTGCCGAGCTTCTGGCGCTTTGTGCCTAAAACAAGTGCAGGCCTGGAAACGGCAGAAGGTTTGATTTGCTCTATCGGATTGGGTGAACTGCCGCTGGTGCGGCAGGCAACCTTTAGCGTGTGGGAATCGGGGGAGGCAATGAAACAGTACGCCTATCGGCACCCGCTGCACCAGGAAGTGATGCGGCGGACACGGGCCGAAAAGTGGTATGCAGAAGAACTGTTTGCCCGCTTCAAACCCATCAGCAGTCAGGGCACCTGGAATGGTGTTGATCCGCTGCAGGAGGTGCTGGCACAGCAGCTTTGATCTAAGTATACTTTTATTTGTGCTTCTTGAATTTCTGTGAGATCTCTCCTATCGTCGAGAAGACAATGGTATAGGAAGAAAAATCTTGTGTCTTACGTCCTGATACTTGTGTCTGATTTAGTCCTTCAGCGGGTTTTCGTCAGGAGCCAATTGCTGCAGCACACGGTTCAGGTGCGCCTGCATGCCCTCGTAGGGTCGGTATCCCCGCGCGATCAGGTGAATGTTTGTGCCATTGAGCAAGTATAAACTCGGGAATGCTGTGGCCTGCAAGTGTTTAGCAATAGTGAAATCCTGCTGCGTCTTTTCCTTCATTTCCTCCGACTCGAATTTCTCTAAAAACGTGTCTTCATCCACACCGAAGGTACTTGCTATGCTTGCCAGCACCGCGGGTTTTGTTACGTCGTTGTTGCGGGCATAAAAAGCGCTTTGCACTGCGGCGGCCATTTCAAACTCCTGCTCAGGCTGCAGGTAGCGCACAGTCACCGTAGCGCGGCAGGCAGGCTCAGTGTCGTAGACAAAATCCTCCCGCTCAAAAAAAGAATAGTCGAATGGCTGCCCTGTTACCTGCTCCACGTCCTCCCAATGCTGGCGGATGCTCGCTTTCAAATGATCATCCAGCGGCTTCTCGGTGCCGGGGCGCAGGCCGCCCAGTACCAGTTTGAACTGCAGCTTTCCCTCCTGCTCCGCCACCAGGCGCTTAATCACCGGCGCAAAGCCGTAGCACCACGAGCACATCGGGTCCATCACATAAATCAGGTGCATGATATCGAGTAGGTCGTGCTTCTTTTCCATGGTATGCCGGTTTTTACGCAAAGGTAAGATTTTTGCTTTTTTTGCTTTCATGTTTATACTCCATTTTAAACTTGTAAACGGGCCTCAAAAGCAATTTTGCCCCGACTGCAGTCAACATTTAAAAGATTAACAATTATCTTAGCAGCTTAACCAGGAATCAGATAACACAGCTATACCAAATGTCAGAGTATAATTTCAAAGATATTGAGAAGAAGTGGCAGCAGTACTGGGAAGAGAACCAGACCTTCAAAGCGACTGCCACCAGCGATAAACCAAAGTACTACGCCCTGGATATGTTCCCATATCCTTCTGGTGCCGGCCTGCATGTGGGCCACCCGCTCGGTTATATTGCCTCTGACATCGTGAGCCGCTACAAGCGCCTGAAAGGATTTAACGTGTTGCACCCGATGGGCTTTGATGCCTTTGGTTTGCCCGCCGAGCAGTATGCCATCCAGACAGGCCAGCATCCGGCTATCACCACAGAGCAGAACATCAAGCGCTATGTGGAGCAGCTGAAGAACATCGGTTTCTCATTTGACTGGGAGCGCGAGATCCGCACTTCAGAGCCCGATTACTACAAGTGGACTCAGTGGATTTTCATGCAGCTGTTTAACTCCTACTACAACTACAGCACCGACAAAGCCGAACCGATTGATGCGCTGGTGCGTGTGTTTGAGCAAAGCGGAAACGAAAAAGTAAACGCCGCCTGCGATGAGGATACGCCCGCTTTCTCGTCTGCCGACTGGGCTAGTTACAGTGAGCAGCAGCAGGCCGAAATGCTGTTGAAGTATAGACTGACATACGTGGCCGAGGCCGTGGTAAACTGGTGCCCTGCCATGGGCACGGTGCTCGCCAACGACGAAGTGGTGGGCGGTGTGTCGGAGCGCGGCGGCTATCCGGTGGAGCGTAAGAAAATGCGCCAGTGGATGATGCGCATCACTGCCTATGCCGAGCGCCTGCTGCATGGCCTCGATGACATCGACTGGCCGGAGCCGATCAAAGAAATGCAACGCAACTGGATCGGCAAATCAGTGGGTGCCGAGCTTGATTTTAAGGTAGAAAATGCTGCGGATAAGATTAAGGTATTCACTACCCGTATCGATACGATTTTCGGAGTTTCGTTTGTGGTGCTGGCGCCGGAGCATGACTTAGTAGCGCAGATCACCACAGATGCACAGCGTGCCGAAGTGGAGGCGTACGTGAACGTGGCTAAAAACCGTTCGGAGCGCGAGCGCATGACGGACGTGAAAGCTGTGAGCGGGGTGTTTACCGGCGCCTATGCCACCAACCCAATCTCGAATGAGCGTGTGCCGATCTGGATTGCCGATTACGTGCTGGCTGGATACGGTACAGGTGCCGTGATGGCCGTTCCGGGTCACGACTCCCGCGACTACGCCTTTGCGAAGCATTTTAACCTGCCGATCCCAGAAGTGGTGGCCGGCGGCAACCTGGAAGTGGAGGCCTACGGTGCAAAAGAAGGCAAGATCATCAACTCCGGTTTCCTGAACGGCATGGACGTAAAGGAAGCTATACTTGCCGGAATTGCCAGAGCCGAGGAATTGGGCGTGGGCAAGGGCCGCACCCAGTTCCGCATGCGCGACGCTGTGTTCAGCCGCCAGCGCTATTGGGGGGAGCCGGTGCCAGTGTACTACAAAAACGGTATCCCACACCTGATCAAGCAAGAGGAGCTGCCGCTGGAACTGCCGAAAATAGATGCGTATCTGCCAACTGAAACAGGTGAGCCGCCGCTTGGCCGCGCTGTGGATTGGAAGTATGAAAACGAATATGAGTATGAGCTGAGCACCATGCCGGGCTGGGCTGGCAGCAGCTGGTACTGGTACCGCTACATGGACCCCCAGAACGACAGCGCCTTCGCTGATGAGGATATCGTGAAGTACTGGCGCAATGTGGACCTGTACATCGGTGGCTCTGAGCACGCCACGGGGCACCTGCTGTACTCGCGCTTCTGGAACAAGTTCATGTTCGACATGGGATTGGTGGTAGAACAGGAGCCTTTCAAGAAGCTCATCAACCAGGGCATGATCCAAGGGCGCTCTAACTTTGTGTACCGCATCAACGGCACAAACAAGTATGTTTCATTTGGGCTGAAGGAGCAGTATGAGACTTCACAGCTGCACGTGGACGTAAACATCGTGGAAAACGATGTCCTGGACCTGGAGGCGTTCAAGAACTGGCGCCCTGAAAATGAGGATGCCGAGTTTATATTGGAGGACGGCAAGTACATCTGCGGCGTGGAGATCGAGAAGATGTCAAAATCCAAGTATAACGTGGTGAACCCGGATGACATTGTGGAGCGCCAGGGAGCCGACACGCTGCGCATGTACGAGATGTTTCTGGGACCGCTGGAGCAGTTCAAGCCATGGAATACCAACGGCATGGACGGCGTGCATAAATTCCTGAAGAAGTACTGGAGGCTGTTCTACGACCAGGAAGGCAACCTGCAGGTAACCGACGAGCAACCGACAGCACAGGAATTAAAAGCATTGCATAAGACGATCAAGAAGGTGGAGGACGACATCGAGCGGTTCTCCTTCAATACCTCCGTTTCTACCTTCATGATATGCGTGAACGAGCTAAGCCAGCTTAAGTGCAGCAAACGCGCCATCCTGGAGCCGCTTACGGTTATACTTTCACCCTACGCGCCGCACATTACAGAAGAGCTGTGGCAGCAGTTAGGCCATAGCGAAAGCATCAGCTACGCCAGCTTTCCGGAATTTAAAGAAGAGTACCTGTTAGAAAACACGTTTGAATACCCGGTGTCGGTGAATGGCAAGATGCGTGCAAAGCTGGAGTTTGCGTTGGATGCGCCACGGGAGGATATAGAAAAAGCCGTGCTGGCTGAGGAACAGGTAACAAAGTTCTTTGAAGGCAAGGCTCCTAAGAAAGTCATACTTGTGCCCGGCAAAATCATTAACATTGTAGTATAAATACAGCTTTAGCTAAACAAAAAAGCCGTACAGGATGAACCTGTACGGCTTTTTTGTTTAACCTGATCAGGAGAGATACGGCAGGTAAAATGTATGCCGCTCTATGATCAGAAAAAGAGGTTAGATTAGTTTAGAATAGATCAGGCGTTTATGCTCTCTGTAGTAATTGTTTTTTCATCCGCTGCATTTATAGATTCTCTTACTTTGTAAAGAAGGTGCACCAAGGTTGTCGCCTCTTCTTCTGTGAGCCCCTTCAATAAGTTATCCAACTCCCCCAGGTCAGCATCAATGTTATTTATTAATTCCTGCCCCACCGGAGAAATGAGGATGTTAACCAAACGCTTATCAGCGGGATTCTGGGTAACTGTTACAAGACCTTTTGCACTTAATCTGCTTACCAACCGCGACGCATCCGACATCTTATCAAGCATTTTTTCACGCATGAAGGAAGTAGAGACAGGTTTTGGATGTTGATCGCGAAGAATACGCAACGCATTGTACTGTTGCGAGGTAATGTTATGTCTTTTAAAAAAGGTTTCATACCCATTGCTCAGAAAGCCATAGGTGTACAGGATGCTAACACTGGCTTTCTGCCATTCATTCCGGAAGCTTTTGATTCCGACTTCGTTCTCTAGAATCATATTATTTGTAAGGTGAGTTTCTCAATAATAATAAAAAAAAACCTTTTTTCTGAGCCTGTCAGCAGCTTTTTTTATCCTGCGGTAAGGTACGGCGAAAGTTATTTAAATCTCTTTCCAGCAAAAAGCACCTGATAAGCTAATGTATGTACATAAAATAGCCATTGATTTAAACGCGGCTTCCCGCTACAGTACTACTGAAAAACAGGCGTTTCTTGTTTATTGGGTGTTATAAAGATGCAGAAAACGCTATTTTTAAACATTTAATAGTAGCTGAAACACCTCAAGTTCTGCTCGTACCACAAAAAAATCCCCGGCTGCTAAAACACGTAAGCAAACGGGGATTTCTGTCTTAGAGCACTTAAGGCTAAATATGTGTCACAATAAAATAAATAATACCAGCCAGAAACATCAACATCGAAATTTTATTGATGGTGTGCATGGTGCGCAAATTGAAATTCGTCTTGCGGTTTGGGTCTTTCTTTCGGAAGAAGTAGTTGGCCACCTCCGACAAATCAAACAATCCCTTTTTCATATATTAGGTTTAAGTTGTTACGTAGTTGCTCCGGGCACTAGCAGTTAAACTCCTGCCCTACTGTTACATTAACAAAAAAATGAGGCAAACTATTTAAAAAAAATCAATTATTTAGACAGTTTATTCCTCCAGATGGATGGGTTCAATCCACTTGTCATCCTCCCGAATAAGGTCAATCAACTCATCCACGGCACGATCAGCCGGAACCGCCTTTTTGATTACGTTCTGCCCGCGGTACAAGGCTATTTTGTCTTTACCAACGCCTACATACCCATAGTCTGCGTCAGCCATCTCACCGGGGCCGTTTACAATGCAGCCCATAATCCCGATTTTCACTCCTTTCAGGTGATCGGTGCGCTTACGTATCATCGCGGTGGTCTCCTGCAGATCAAAAAGGGTGCGGCCGCAGCTCGGGCAGCTGATATACTCGGTTTTGCTCATGCGCGTTCGCGCCGCCTGCAGAATACCGAAGCTTAGGTTGTTCAGTTGCTCAATTGTCTGCAGTTCCTCCGGCTTCTCCTGCAAGGGCAGCAGTTCGGTACCCAGCAGCACGCCATCACACAGTCCGTCAATCAGCAGGCCGCCCACGTCGGTAGCGGCATATAACTGCACTTCGTCAGGCGTTAGCTGGCCATAAGCGCGTTTGATAATACACGGCGTCTGCACCCCATTGTTCACGAGCCTGAAGAAGCACTTGCGCAGCTCCGGCATGGCGTGCTCGTTATGCGTGTGCAGCACCAGTACTGCAGTTATATCACGCTTTAGTTGCTCCAGCAGTTCCGGAGTTAGCTCGTGTATGGTGGCAAGTATGAAATTCTGTGTCGGATGGCGCTCAGCGTTGGAGAGGTAGGTTGCCGTATCCATCAGCGGATGCCGTCCTTTGCGCTCCTGAATTTTGGTCCAGGCAGTATAATTAACAATCTCCTGCAGGCCGTTGGGCAGCATAAAATTAATGGCGGTATCACCTGTATAAATAAAATCCGCCCCCAGGTCGTTCATGTTAAATTTGTCGAGCAACATGGAGTACAGGTGACCCACGCTTTTCAGGTCCGCATACTTTACATCCTGCAGTCGGCTAAGATCCGCCACCACGCGGGGAACATTCAGGGCACCGATATTCTCCACTTCCGTTGTCTCGCGGCGGTGGTATTGAAAAGGATTGATCGGCACATGGCAGATCGGCTCGATGGGCTGGGCTTTCTCGGCACGGTGAGTATAACGATTGATCAGCGCCTGGGCAACTGGTGCCTCAGCCTCCGGTGCCTCTGTCAGCGATACACGCACGGTGTCTCCCAATCCATCCTCGAGCAGGGTTCCTATTCCAACGGCTGATTTGATTCGACCGTCCTCTGCCTCTCCGGCTTCGGTTACCCCAAGGTGCAGCGGATACGGCTGCAGGCCTTCCTCTTCGAGCTTCTGCACCAGCAACCGGTAGGCCTGCACCATTACCTGTGTGTTGGAGGCCTTCATCGAAATCACGATGTCGTAATATGCTTCTGCCTCGCAGATACGAATAAACTCCAACGCACTCTCCACCATCCCCAGCGGCGTATCGCCGTAGCGGCTCAGGATGCGGTCGGAAAGGGAGCCGTGGTTGGTGCCGATGCGCATGGCCGTCCCATACTCCTTGCAAATGCGCACCAGCGGCTCAAAACGCTCCCGGATGCGGTCCAGCTCTGCCTGGTACGAAACATCATCGTATTCTATTACCTGAAACTTCTTTTTATCGGCATAATTACCTGGGTTCACGCGCACTTTCTCAATAAGGCGGGCAGCCACCTCGGCGGCATTCGGAGTAAAGTGTATATCGGCGATAAGCGGCACACTGTAGCCGCGCCGCTTCAGCTCGTCTTTTATATTCTTTAGATTTTCAGCCTCTTTTATACTTGGGGCCGTGATACGGATGTACTCACAGCCCGCCTCGATCATGCGAATGCACTGCTCCACAGATCCGAGCGTGTCCATGGTGTCCACGGTCGTCATCGACTGCACGCGAATGGGATTATCGCCTCCCACAGGTACTCCCCCGATATTAACCACGCGCGTTTTCCTGCGCTCGTACGCCACCAGGCTCGGGCTATAGGTTTTATTCATTTCTTGCAATTGCTGCTCCATCTGTTTCTTTAACTAAAGTCGCATGTGCTTTGTTCAAAGGGCAAAATACGTAAATTTATGCGCAACCTCCCGCAGATTCTGCTATTTCCGCAGCCTGTGGGCCGCTGCTGAATTTATACTTATCAAGAACATACATTTATGGCAGAAATCAAGCCGGATAAAAAGCCGCTCGTACTGCTCGCCAGTGCCCGCTACGCTAGTGCTACAGAGCGCCTGGTGAAGCTGTTGCTGGCGCAGGAGAAGTATACTTGCATTAACCTGCTTGACTTTGAGATCAATTCTTACTCCTATAGTGGCGAGTATGCGGAAGCAGATGCGTTTCTGAAGGTGGTACGGCAGATGCAGCAGCACGAGAAGCTGATTTTCGCTACGCCTGTGTACTGGTACGCCATGAGCGGCCTGCTCAAAATTTTTTTCGACCGGCTGACGGACCTAGTAACAATAGAAAAGCAGATGGGCCGCAGCCTGAAAGGAAAGGAAGTATACGTACTTGCCGTAGGCTCAGACGAAGCTTTGCCCCTTGGTTTTGAGGAGCCTTTCCGGTTAACCGCCGCGTACTTCGATATGACCTATGCAGGCTGTTACTATCGCCCTGAAGCAAAACTGATAGCCCCTCTTCCCGGTTCGGCCGATTTTTTGCGTAGGTTATACTTGTAAGCGGGCTATATTGTAAAAGATCGGGTAGTTTACTTATTGCCTACTATAACTTCTCTTTTCAGTGTCTTTCCTGAAGTTATACTTTAAGTATACGCAAAAAAGCACGGGCATCCTGTTACAGATGCCCGTGCTTTTTCAACCTAAATTATCTCTTTGTACTTTCGGCTCTTAATGGCGGAACAGGAGCTCGCGGTACTTCACCAGCGGCCAATCCTCATCGTCCACCATCAGTTCTAACTTATCAACGCTGTAGCGGATTGTGTCGAAAAAGCCGAATATCCTCTCATTGTACATGATGGCACGCTCACGGGGATCATCGATTTTATTTGCAACCTTACGTGCCTCGATCATCTCATTCACGTTTTTCTGAATGGCCGTGATGTGGCGCGACATGGTTTTGATTGCCTCGATGGTGCTGTCGGTGTATGCATCCTCCAGGCCGATTTCCTTCAGACCGCGAACATTCTGGATCAGTTTGTTCTGGTAAGCAATAGCTGTGGGCACCACGTGGTTTACAGCCAGGTCGCCCATCACACGCGATTCGATCTGAATTTTCTTCACATACTCCTCCAGCAATATCTCATGGCGCGCCTCCAGTTCCACCTCGGTGAAGATCTGGTGCTTCGTGAAGATATCTTTCACTTCCTTGCTTGCCAGCACGTCGAGTGCCAGCGGTGTTGATTTGATGTTAGACAAGCCACGAGTTGCCGCTTCGTCTTCCCACTCCTTTGAGTAGCCGTTGCCTTCAAACCGGATAGCCTTGGAGGCAGCCACGTAATCCCGCAGCACCTGAATAATGGCTATTTCCTTTTTCATGCCCTTGTTGTTGATGAGCTCCTCCACAGACTGACGGAACTCGAACAGCTGATCTGCCACAATGGTGTTCAGCACCGTCATCGGCGAGGAGGAGTTGGCAGAGGAACCCACGGCGCGGAACTCAAACTTATTACCCGTAAAGGCAAAAGGAGACGTGCGGTTGCGGTCTGTGTTGTCGCGAAGCACTTCCGGAATGCGGTCGATGCCCAGTTTCAGGTACATGTTATCACCTTTCTCGATAGGCACTTTGGAAGTACGCTCAAACTCATCCAGAATGGCCGTTAGCTGCTGCCCGATAAACACCGACACGATGGCCGGCGGCGCTTCGTTGGCACCCAGGCGGTGATCGTTACTGGCAGAGGCAATTGAGGAGCGTAGCAGATCGGCATGCTTGTGCACCGCCATAATGGTGTTGATAAAGAACGTCAGGAACTGGAGGTTCTCTTTCGGGCGCTTGCCAGGGCTGAGCAGGTTAACACCTGTGCTCGTGCTCATGGCCCAGTTATTATGCTTTCCGCTGCCGTTCACGCCCTTAAATGGCTTCTCGTGCAGCAACACTTTCAGGTTATGGCGGTCTGCCACACGGCCCATAATATCCATCAACAGCTGGTTGTGATCTACCGCCAGGTTCGCATCCTCAAATGTGGGAGCACATTCAAATTGGTGCGGAGCCACCTCGTTGTGGCGGGTGCGCAACGGAATACCCAAACGAAGGGCTTCTTTCTCGAACTCCAGCATGTACGCGTGTACACGGCCCGGGATGCTGCCAAAGTAATGGTCTTCCAGCTGCTGCCCTTTGGCTGGTGAGTGTCCAAACAGCGTGCGGCCAGACACTACCAGGTCAGGTCGTGCCTCATACAGGGCCTTATCCACCAGAAAATATTCCTGCTCAATGCCGAGCGTGGTATTTACCTTCGTTACTTCTTTATCAAAGTACTGGCAAACCGGCACAGCTGCATCGTTCAACAACTTCAGCGACTTCAGCAAAGGTGTTTTATAATCCAGGGCTTCGCCAGTGTAAGAAACGAAGATAGTAGGGATACAAAGGGTTTTGGTGCTGGCATTTTCTATAAGAAAAGCCGGCGAGGAAGGATCCCAGGCGCTGTAACCGCGGGCTTCAAATGTATTGCGAATACCGCCACTTGGGAAAGAGGATGCGTCCGGCTCCTGCTGCACCAGGGCGCTGCCCTTAAAGCTTTCAATGGCTTCCCCGTCACTTGTCAGGTCGAAGAAGGAATCGTGCTTTTCGGCAGTGGCACCGGTTAATGGCTGAAACCAGTGCGTATAGTGGGTGGCCCCTTTGCTGGTAGCCCACGTTTTCATGGCGGCTGCAACGGCATCGGCTAATTCCCGATCCACTTTGTCGCCGGTGTCGATGGTGCGGAGCAGGCGCTTGTAATTTTGCGAAGACATGGTAGAACGCAATGCGTCCTTGGTAAATACGTTCTCTCCGAAATAGTCTGATATTTTAGGGGAAGGCAGAGAAACCTCCTCTACTTTGCGCTGGCTTACAATCTCCAGTGCCTTGAATCTAAGAATTGCCATGGGGTTGGTGGGTTTGGGTTGTTTTCTATGGCAAAGATAGAGATAAAAGAACAACTCCAAATAAAAGGGTGTTAATTTTGAAGGGTATTTTTAATAAATTATCAAAATTTCAAAAATACCCCCTGTAAAATTATGGGCTAAAGTTCTTTCAAGCTTATATATTCCTGGAACACCCCCTCTATTTTAAACCCACCATACTTCAACTACAATTTTTAGCTGTGTTATAGAAGGCGTACTTATACGTTATATTTGCACTGTGAAAAAGCGAATTACTTTTCAGCCTTTATACTTCCTGTTCTGGGTCCTGTATTTTTTGGTGGCTCGGGCCATTTTTCTGGTCTACCACCTGGATAGCACTGATGAGTTGACTTCATCAGAGGTTATATCCACCTTTCTCTACGGCTTGCGGCTAGATGCCTCATTTGCAGCTTATATCAGTGCACTGCCGTTTCTGCTGGTGTTGCTAGGCTCTTTCTGGTCTAAACTTCGGGCAGCCCCAGTAATACGGTACTATACTATCCTACTGCTGGTTATACTCTCACTCCTGCTGGTGGCCGACCTGGAGCTCTACAGCCACTGGGGCTTTCGGTTAGATGCCTCTCCGTTGCAATACCTCAACTCACCCGCTGAAATGGCCGCATCTGCCGGAGGAGCACCGGTTTTCCTGCTGTTTCTGGTTGCTTTTACTGTCTCGGTGCTGTTCCTGCTGCTACACAGGAGCTTTTTTGATTTTAAAAGGTTCTCACGAGCTACAAATAAATGGCAGGACTGCGGCCTTAGCCTGCTTTTCCTGGCGCTGCTCGTGTTGCCCCTGCGTGGCGGCTGGCAGCAGATTCCGATAAACCAGAGTGTTGTATACTTTTCTGATAAGCCATTTGCCAACCATGCAGGCCTAAACATGCCCTGGAACCTGATGCATGCATTGCTCAAGTATGACCAGACGAGCCATAACCCTTACCAGTACATGGCTGCTGAAGAGGCTTCAGAACGCGTGCAGGCATTATACTCAGCCGTAGCAGCTGATTCAATACACAGTCTGGTGGATGCAAAGCGGCCAAATGTGCTTTTTATTATACTGGAGAGTTATACGGCAAAACTGATCTGGAGCCTTGGCGGTGAGGCTGGCGTTACGCCCACGCTGGACAGTTTAGCCAAGGCCGGCGTTAACTTCACCAACCTCTACGCAGCCGGCGACCGCAGTGAGAAAGGCATGGTGGCGCTGCTGAGCGGCTATCCGGTGCAGACAACCACGTCCATCATTAAATATCCGCAGAAAACGGAGAAACTGCCCCAGTTAAGCCAGATGTTTGAAAAACAAGGCTATAGCACAAGCTTTTTCTATGGCGGCGAACTAGAGTTTGCCAACATCAAATCTTACCTGCGCAACGGGGGCTACACCCGTCTGGTGGACAAATATGATTTTGACCCCAGCACCTACAACTCCAAGTGGGGCGCGCATGACCATGTGCTGTTTGAGCGGGTACTAAAGGACCTGAAGCAGGAAGAGAAGCCATTTTTCTCGACGGTTTATACCTTGAGCAGCCATGAGCCTTTCGAGATCCCCATACCAGCCAGATTCCCCGGCACCACCGATGAGGATCAGTTTAAGAACAGCGTTTATTATACTGACTGGGCTTTAGGCAAATTTATAAAAGAGGCAAAGAAACAGCCCTGGTGGCAAAACACGCTGGTAGTGATCACCGCTGACCACGGACATCAGCTGCCCGGCCACGACCCAAACCACCTGCCCCGGAGGTTCAGGATTCCTTTTATACTTACTGGCGGCGCCCTGACTAAAAAAGAAGTTATTGTAGATGCTATCGGAAGCCAAACAGATATAGCCGCCACCTTGCTGGCTCAGCTGCAGTTGCCACACGAGCAGTTCAAGTGGAGCCGGAATATAATGGCACCATCCACCTCTCCTTTTGCCTTTTATGTATTCAAGGATGGTTTTGGCTATGTAACACCGCAGGGAATCCTTACCTACGACAATGTAGCTCAAAAGCCGATCTCTTCTGACGAGGGGGTAACGGAGGAACAGATTCAGAATGCAAAAGCGTACATGCAATACTCTTTTGAAGACTTCATACAGAAATAGGCTCAATGCAAGAGAGTAGAAACCGTGCTCGCAAAAGTTATTTGATAAACTGACTTTCAGACTATTAGACCCTTTACAGCTTTTGTGCCTGCCGCTACTCAAATCATCTAATCATATGGCTTGGTATCAGGCCTTTCAGAATTAAATTTCGTATCTTTGCCCCCTGATTATGAAAAAAGTAGCATTTTATACTTTGGGCTGCAAGCTCAACTACTCCGAAACCAGCACGATTGGGCGTATTTTCCAGGAGCGTGGTTTTGAGAAGGTGGAGTTTACCGATACACCGGACATTTATGTGATTAACACGTGTTCGGTAACTGACAATGCGGATAAAAAATGTCGTAAGATTGTAAAGGAGGCGTTGAAGCATTCTCCTGACGCATTTATTACGATAGTGGGCTGTTATGCGCAGTTAAAACCGAAGGAGATCTCTGACATACCTGGCGTGGATGCCGTTCTAGGCGCTGCCGAGAAATTTCAGCTGGTGGATATTCTGGAAACGTTTGAGAAAAAGGACAAGGCACAGGTTTTTGCCAGCCCGATTTCCGAAGCAAACACCTTCCACAACTCCTACTCTTTCGGCGACCGTACCCGCACATTCCTGAAGGTACAGGACGGCTGCGACTACTCCTGCTCTTTCTGTACCATTCCGCTGGCACGTGGCAACAGCCGCTCCGACAGTATTGCGAACGTGGTTCAGTCAGCGAATGAAATCGCGGAATCTGGTGTGAAGGAAATTGTGCTGACAGGTGTGAACACAGGCGACTTTGGCTTGAAGGATGGAAAACGCGTAGAGTCATTTTACGAACTGGTGCAGGAGTTGGATAAAGTAGAAGGAATTGAGCGCTTCCGCATCTCCTCCATCGAACCAAACCTGCTGAAAGACGAGATCATCCAGTTTGTGTCGCAGAGCCAGCGCTTTATGCCGCACTTCCATGTTCCGCTGCAGTCAGGCTCTAACAAGATCCTGAAACTGATGCGCCGCCGCTACCAGCGCGAATTGTATGCCGACCGAGTGGCCACTATCAAGTCGCTGATGCCGCATTGCTGCATCGGGGTGGATGTGATTGTAGGTTTCCCGGGCGAAACAGAAGAAGATTTTCTGGAAACATACAACTTCATCAAGGAGCTGGATATGAGTTACCTGCACGTTTTCCCTTACTCAGAGCGCGAAAATACGCTGGCCCCTGACCTGGCAGGCAAGGTAAGTATAAAGGACCGCAACCGCCGCGCGGACATGCTACGCATCCTTTCAGAGAAGAAAAAGCGCCACTTCTACGAGCAAAACATCGGGCGTGAGTTTACGGTGCTGTTCGAGGATGATGTGAAAGACGGCGTGATGGAAGGCTGGACAGAAAACTATGTGCGCGTGGCGGCCAAGTATGACCCGGTGCTGGTGAACGAAACGAAGCACGTACGCCTGACGCAGTTGAATGCCAACGGGCTAATGGAAGCCGAAGAAACTTACCAGGAAGTGCTTAGGCATTAGGTTTCTGTTCGAAAATACACTTATATTTAAGCTGCTAAATCTTCCAACCAACCAAAAATTAGATAAAGCGTGAAAGTTTTAAAGATGACTTTAGGATTAGCTGCAGTTTCGGCCATGATGGTTTCCTGCGAGCAAATGCCTAAAAATGACACGGCCACTACCGCAACTACAGCGACTGCCGCAGGCACACCGGAAATAGTATATGTAAACTCTGACTCGCTTCTAAGCAACTACGAATACTTCAAGGATGTTCGTGACCGCCTGCAGGGCAAAGCACAGCAGAAAGAGAAAGACCTTCGTGCCCAGGCAGAGTCTTTCCAGAAAGAAGTACAGCGCTTTCAGCAGAATGCAGCTGGCATGTCGCAGCAACAGGCACAGGCCACCGAGCAGCGTTTGATGCAAAAGCAGCAGCAGCTGCAGGCCCTGCAGCAAAGCTCCGGCAACGAGCTGGTGAGCGAAGAGTCGGAAGAAATGAAGAAGATATACGATCGTGTGGAAGAGTATCTGAAGCAGATCAGCCAGGAAAGAGGCTACAAAATGGTATTAACGTACCAGCGCGGCAACAGCGCCATCCTCTACGGTGATTCAACGCTTGATATCACCGAAAGTGTGGTAGAGGAGCTGAACAAGAACTACCAATCTGAAAAAGCGGAAACGGCTAAGCCTAAAGAAGAAGCCGCAGCCAAGAAGAAATAGTAAAAGCTGAAGCTATCAAGTATAAAAAGCCCTCTGCTGATTTCAGCAGAGGGCTTTTTTGACTAAGTAAACACGCATCATCAAGATACAGGGCGCTTTAGCTTGATTGGCCCGTAGCTTCTCTTTTTCATGATGATTGGAGCAACATACAACGCTGGAATCAGGACTAGCAAAAGTAAAGTACTGTAAGGATAAATGTAGGTTGTTTCACTTAACTTGATCTTCCACAAACTATTAAGGTAAGCTCCAAATGGCTTGAACAGGATAATGAGTAGTATATGAAAAGAAAATACCTCTAAAGAATGTTTTCCTAAATAATTGATAGGCTTATACTTAAACCAGCTTCTGAACCTGAAGGAAACAAAGGTTACAATGGTGAATATTGCTGCAAAATTCAGTAGCCTTAAAGGTCTTAAATGCCCTTTCTCTGTCCAGAATCCTAAGTTAAAGTTAAGGAATGAAACATCCAGCAACTTCAGTAGGAAAAGAGTAATAGTTATAATCAAGGCTACCGTAAGCAGGGGTATGTTTTGCTTTAGGCGTTCTACCTTTTTGTAGTAGGCTAGAAACCCTATAAAAATTCCTATTACAAACAGAAACTGCCAGCTCAGCAAGTTAAAGTAGCCGAGATTCACACGCACCTGAAAGAAGTTTGGCCCCATCAAGGGAGACACTAATTCGAATGTACCTATAAGATAAAGCAGGAAGGAAATGGAAAGGAGTAACAAATGATTCCCATTTCGAAAAGACCTGATTGCCAGCGGAACGAAAAGCAGAAATACAGCATACATCGGCAGTATGTCAAGATAAAGCGGCTGGTAAAGCAATAAAAATCCTTTCAATGTAGCTAACATAGGCTCATGCACTATGTCGCTGAAAGTACTCATCCAGAAGAGCCGAATGGGTTTATGTGAAAACAAGATCAGCAGTGTCAGCAGGAACAAAATTGTGTGGTATTTATAAATATCCAATGCCCTTTTTGTAGCTGCTTTTTTAATGTAGGCCTCTCCTTTGTCTGCAAGCTTATAGGTATAAACCAAGCCTGCCGTTAATCCCGACAAAAAAACAAACGCCTCTGCCGCCGATACCCAACCTATGAATTCGGAAGTAAACTTCATCACTAGGTTGTCCCATGTCAGGTAGTGATCTACAAGGATGAGGATGAGAAAAAGACCCCTAAAGAAGTCTAATTGGTGGCTTCTGTTCATATATAATTTCATATATAGATATTGCCACATCTATACGCAAAAATTATAATATGTTTTTATTTAATTAATACGTTTTTTAAGTGATAAAAAAGAGAGCCATTGCAGGGTATACAATGGCTATCTAAACGTTGATCATCAGAAAAGACTATAGACTACTCGTAGCGCAGCGATTCGATTGGATCTAGCTTGGAAGCTTTGAAAGCGGGATAGTAGCCGGAGACAACCCCCACTAATACGCAGATAGTAAGGCCGGAGAATACCCACAGCCACGGCACAAAGAAGCCGCCACCCTCTGCTATCAGCGCGGCGATGGCGTTCCCCATCATAATGCCCAGCATGATCCCGACGATGCCACCAAGCAGGCAAATTACGATAGCTTCGATCAGAAACTGCTGCCGGATCTGGAAAGCAGTTGCCCCCAGCGCTTTGCGCACCCCTATCTCGCGCGTCCGCTCGTTTACCGATACCATCATAATATTCATCAAACCCACAGAGGCACCGAGCAGAGTGATCAGCCCAATAACGGAGCCGCCAATTTTAAGGTAACCGGAAATCTCCTCCAGGCTTTGAAGGGCCGAGTCAGAACGGCGAATCTCAAAGGAGTCTTCCTGGCCCAAAGGGTCCTGCCGGATGCTGCGCATTTTACCGGTGGCCTCGCCCATCACATAATTCAACTCCTCTGCTTTATATATGCCGGTTTTGATGTCAAAGTTAAGCTGGCTGTTGCCGTTGCGGGGAATCTGACGCCCTGTTTCCAGCGGTATAAGAATGCGTCGGTCGCTGCTGCCGCCCATGCTGCTGCCTTTGGTTTCTAGTTTGCCGATAATTTTGAAGCGGCGCCCCAACATGGTAATGTACTCTCCGATAGGATCCTGGTTTTTGAAGAGGGCTTTAACTACCTCACTTCCCACAATGGCAACGTTCGTTCCCTGCTCCTGCTCAAAGGTGGAGAAGTCACGGCCGGTTTCGAGGTTGATGTTGTTGTTGAGCATGTAATTCTCATCCACACCCACCACACTGATGTTGGGATTGGTCTTCTCCGTCGCGCTTTTCACCACTGTTGCCCCCGAAACAAAGGCAGCAAGGCTGACGCGGGCTTTATCCTCCATCATTTCCTTGTATTTCTTTGCCTCTTCGTACGAGATGTTGGGGTATACTTTACCCGCGCGCCCATCCTGGTTGCCACGGTTGTTGCCTCCCTTCTTGCGTATATCAAAAGAGTTAGCGCCAAGGCTGGAGAAAGTTTGCGTCAGGGAGTACTTCATACTATCCACCGCCGTAAGTATACCCACCAGCGACATGATGCCTAGGGAGATAATAAGGCCGGTGAGCACAGTGCGGAGCAGGTTGCCTTTTATGGAGCGTAGGCCTTCGCGTATATTTTCAAGTAGATTCATCTGTGGGAAAAGATGTGCGGTTTTGTTAACTTAAGCGTTAGTAGTAAAAACTGGCAGCAATGCTTCTAAGATAGAAGCAATTTCTGAAAGATGAAGCAGTTTTAGACGTTTCATTACAATTTAAAGACGAACCTGATGTTTTTCCGTACCACTGCGCTTTTGCTCTGCCTCCTGATGCTGTTTTTACCCGCCTGGGCCAGCACGATTCTGGTGCCGATGGATGAGGTGCAGAAAGACCATTTGAAATCATACGGAGCGGCCTACTGGGTACTCAGCAAGGATGTGCCCGTAGACTGGCTGCTGAACTACCGGGGCGGCAGCTTTGCCTTCCAGCATGTGCCGCAGCTGGAGAACGAGCTGATCGTGCGGGGCATCAGCTACAACGTAATCTCAGATGCCCAGTACAACGGGATCCTGACCCAGATCAGCAACCCGGATGCCAACATGGACATCATGAAGCTGGAGAAAGTACCTAAAGTAGCCGTTTACTCCCCGAAGTCTAAGATGCCTTGGGATGATGCAGTTACGCTGGTGCTAACCTATGCCGAGATTCCGTATGACGTGATTTACGACAAGGAGATTGTGCAGGGCGAATTGCCAAAGTATGACTGGCTGCACCTGCACCACGAGGATTTCACCGGGCAGTATGGCAAGTTTTACGCCAGCTACCGCCACTACCCTTGGTACCAGGAGCAACAGCGCGAAGCTGAGGAATCTGCCACTGAACTGGGCTTTGCCAAAGTATCGCAGTTAAAGCTGGATGTGGTGAACAGGATAAAGGAGTTTACAGCCGGCGGGGGCTTTCTGTTTGCCATGTGCTCAGCCACCGACACGTACGACATTGCACTGGCTGCCGAGGGGGTGGACATTGTAGAGGCGATGTTCGATGGGGATGCCGCCGATCCAAATGCCCAGAAGAAACTCGATTACTCTAAAACATTCGCTTTCCGCAATTTCAAGCTGTCGCGCAACCCAATGGAGTATGAGTACTCTGACATTGACATTCAGCCACAGGAGCGCCCGGTAACTGAGGCGAACGACTATTTTCAGCTGTTCACCTTCTCTGCCAAGTGGGACCCCATCCCGACAATGCTCACGCAAAACCACACCAAGACGATCAAAGGATTTATGGGACAGACAACCGGCTTCAGAAACAGCCTGGTGAAACCGGAGTCAATCATACTTGGAGAGAATAAAGAATTGGGTGAAATACGCTACATGCACGGCACCTTCGGCCGCGGTACCTGGACCTTCTACAGCGGCCACGACCCGGAAGATTACCAGCACCTAGTGGGCGAAGACCCAACGGACCTGGCGCTGCATCCGAACTCTCCGGGCTATCGCCTTATCCTCAACAACATCCTTTTTCCTGCAGCCAAGAAAAAGAAGCAGAAAACCTGATTTCAGTTATCATTTGACAATTAACAATTATCATGATATAAAAATAAAGTGAGGTCAAGATAACCCTACTTTGACCATCCTATGATGATTGATAAATGATCAATGTTAAATGATTAGTGCATTCTATCTGCCCGTGGTTCCAGGTTGCGGATAATGTCGGCTTCGATGGCCAGAAGCTCATTCAGGCGTGCGTCTACCTCTTCGGCGGGCATGTACTCTTTGGCCAGCTTCACAAAGCTTACATAGTGGCCGGCCTCAGAAACCATCAGCTCATAATAGAACTTCTGGAGCTCCTCGTCTTTGATGTTCTTCCAGAGCAGCTTGAAGCGCTCACAGCTCCGTGCCTCGATTAGGGCATTCACCAGCAGGTGGTCCATGAGCTGGCGCTCGCGCTTGTTGCCTTTGCGTATATGCTTTGTCAGTTCCGCCACATACTCATCAGGTCGGTTGCGGCCAAGGCCGAACCCACGCTTTTTCAGCTGCTCCATCACGCGTTCAAAATGGCTCCACTCCTCTGCCACCAGCTCTGTCATCTCCTCCACCAGCTTTGTTTTGTCCGGGTACTTCACAATGAGTGAAATACCGGAGGTAGCAGCCTTTTGCTCACAGTAGGCATGGTCCACTAGAATCTCCTCTATGTTTTTCTCAGCAATATTCACCCAGCGCGGGTCGGTCGGGAGCTCTAGCCGAAGTATGGTTTTGGTTGGTTGTGTAGTAGACATTTTCTAAAGAATAAATACTTTATTTCTGAAGACGTGAAGTATGGCTTAGTCAAAAAAGCGCCACTGCACCCCAAATACAAAGCTGCGGCGCATGCCCGGGTAGTAAGGCGTGATAAAGTTAACAGGCTCGGTGAGACCATAATTGATATGACTCATCTTCAGAAACACGTTAATGGTTTTAATATCAGCATTCACGAAAACGTCAACTACCGGATAAGCCTGCACCTGAAAATCGTTCTGCACAAAGAACTGCTGCGTCACCGGCATGTAGCCATAGGCATAGTAATCGCTGTTGATGGTGCCGTGCAGGCCAAGCTGAGTGTAAAGCGCTCCCTTGAAGAGGGGGCCTTCTATGTATACTTTCGAATCCCAAAGCCACTCTGGAATTATTACTTTGTCGGCTTCATCCGTGTTGGTGTACGAAACAAAGTTCTCGAAATGCACCGGCCCGAAATTAATGTTGTGCGATAAAAGGCCTCCCCAGAAACGTTGGTTTTCCCCTGCACGCTCAGGCTGGGCTCGCTCATTGAAAAACACCCAACGCTTAATGTTGGTGTAGTTGGCATTGAATTTAAAATACTGTCGTTTGCCGATCCTTTGGTTTATCCCCGCCTCAATGCGATCAATTACCATGTTGCTGCGGTCATCGTCCCACTTATAGTGATTGCTTAGCATATAGCGTTGCACCAGCGAGGGCGTGTACAACACCCGCTCCAGGGAACCGTAGGCCCCGCCCAACCTGGCCATCCCCTTGATTTTATAATCACCCGCTAACTGATACTCCGCATTACCTGTAAGTTCGGCCAGTTCCTTGTAAAAGAGCCTTATACTGCCTCCTAAAAAAACCTGGTTGTAACTGCTCTCACTTGTTAGTGTCTGAAAATAATTTCCTTTTGCACGCACCGTGTCAGGCAACCCCTCAATAGAATCTAAAACACTATAGAGAATACTGGAATTTCTGACTCTCATGTAGGCTTTGTAAGAGGAAAGCCTGTTGTTGCCCGTCATTCCTACCGTGTTTTCCAGCTCCTTGTACGCTGTAGCATCTTCGGTGCGCTCTTTACTGTAGTAGAAATTGGGATAAAGGTAAGATTTGCCGTCCAGTAAGTATGAAGGGATATCGTTATCGGAGTACTCGTTGCGCTGTCGGTAATAGTCTAAGGTATGGTAGGCCTTCAGGTTCTCCTTTGCTACTCTGTAGATGTGCGTGAGGTGCAGGTTATTTCTGGATTCCTCGTTGGCTGCCTGTGTCAGGTTTACATTTTCCTGCTGATAACCGGCTATATCTGCCTGTACATTATCGTCTTCTCCAGGCCTTATGCCGCCTGTCTCGATCTGCTCTACCTTCATGAAAGTATAATTGAAGAACAGGTCATACTTTTCGTTCTCGGAGCGGTAGTGGGTAAAGAGCTTTACGGCCTGGTTATCCAAAAAACCTTTGTTTCGCCGATCCTGAGATGCCGGACCAATCTGCTGATCGGCGGAAAGTATCTGATAGGCAAGACCGAAATTCCAGCGTGGGTTAATGTTCCGGGTGTGCAGTGCCTCAAAGGTTTGCTCTCCGCGGCCGCCCTGCACGTAGTATAGGTGCGTGTAAGGCGATCGCGTGTTATAGTAGTTGATCCGCTGTGGATCGTAAGCATAGCGGTCGAAGATGTTCTTGCCCAGCCTGACTCCTATTTTATCCGGCATCTGGAAGAGCATAGGCGTGGCGGCGGTGCCTACATTGCCGAGGTGCTGGTAAAAAGTGGTGTCGTTAAACCAGTAGCGCTCGTTCTGCATGTTGTTCAGCGAGGTATCAATAGGGAGTTCGGTATAGTCTCCCTCCAGAACATTTCGCTCGTATAACTCCAGCGTTGTTTTGGGGCTGTAGAGCAATCTGGTGGAGTCATCTATGATCTGGGCAACAGCAGCCTCTTTTGCCAGCAGCAGAAGCAACGTTACAAGTATAAATGCGGATATTCTTCTTTTCACGTTTCAAAAATAAGGAATTAATACGGGAAATTACGCGCCCCGGCGGTTAAGCGAAATCCTGCACATGCCCCAGCACCAAGCCATCAAAAGCAGCCTGATCAGCCAGAAACTGCACCTCAATGGGCACATAGAAAACAGGCAGTTGTTCCGTTAGGCTTTTCAGTGAAGCATCAGTCAGTTTAACGGCATCTTTGCGGGTAGTTAGTATAGCAGCACCTGCATTTGCCGGATTTTGCAGCAGGCGCTGCAGCGAACGCAGGTTTTCTGCGGTGTAGGTATGGTGATCGGGGAAAGCCAGGTGCTCCACCACCTGCATGTTCTGTGCTGTGAGGTACTGCTTCAGCGGCTTGTCATTTGCGATGCCCGTTACAAGTATAACTTTAACTGAAAGATTATTGCTGCTGCCTATGCGTACAGGCTGGCCATAGGCAAAAGTCGAGAAGAAAACAGGAACGCCAGCCGAAGTATACCTGGCTACCTGCTGCTTTATTTTCTCCTGCTCCTGCTGGTTCAGCATGGGCGGGCACTTGCTAACAATCACCGCGTCTGCCCTTTTTGCCCCACTTCGCGGCTCGCGCAATCGTCCCGCCGGCAGCACAAAGTCTTTGTAAAAAGGTCGGTTGAAATCAGAGATCAGGATGTTGAGCGAGGGCTGTACCGGACGGTGCTGCATCGCATCATCCAGCACGATTACGTCCAGTTCCGGCACCCTTGCCTGTAGTTCAGCAATGCCCTTCACGCGTTGCTCGCACACTGCCACCGCCACCTCCTTAAAGTCAGCATGATACTGGTAAGGCTCGTCTCCTATAATTGCGGGAGTTGCCTGGGCATCGGCAAGTATAAAGCCTTTGCTTTGGCGTTTGTAGCCGCGGCTAAGGGTAGCCACTTTATAGGGCTGTAGCAGGCGCAGCAGGTATTCTACATGCGGCGTTTTGCCTGTTCCGCCCACCGTCAGGTTGCCCACCGCTAGCACAGGCAAACCGAAGCGCGTGGAGGCGAGCAGGCGCTGGTCGTAGAGGTAATTGCGCAGGCGCGTGATGCCGCCGTAGAGCTGCGAAAAGGGCCTGAAGAGTATTTGTGCCGTTTTTTGCATAGTTTGTAACGAAAGCAAAGTTAAACTAATTTTAACGTGCCGCTGCGAACGGCACGACGAAAGAAAAAAACTATGGCAAAAATACACGAAGTAACGACGCTGCTGGAGCAACTCGCTCCCCTGCGCTACCAGGAAAGCTACGACAACGCCGGCCTGCAGACAGGTGATGCCAATGCTGAGGTAACTGGCGTGCTGGTAACACTGGATTGCACGGAGGCCGTGCTGGACGAGGCACTGGAGAAAGGCTGCAACCTGGTGGTCGCCCATCACCCCGTCATCTTCAAAGGACTGAAGCAACTGACAGGGCGCAGCTACGTGGAACGCACCATCATCAAAGCCATCCGACACAACATCGCCATCTATGCCAGCCACACGAACCTGGACAGTGTTGTGAATGGCGTGAATACCAAAATTGCAAACAAGCTCGGTCTGCAGCAGCAACGGATGCTGATTAATAAGCCAAACACGCTGCTGCAGCTTGTTACTTTCGTGCCTGTCGCCCATACCGAAGCAGTGCTGACCGCCTTACATGCAGCCGGAGCGGGAAATATTGGAGAATACAGCAGCTGCAGCTTCAGTGTTACCGGAACGGGCCGCTTCACCCCTTCCGAAAGCGCCAACCCTTCGATTGGCGAGAAAAACAAGCCGGAGCAGGTGGAGGAAAACCGGCTGGAACTGATCTTCCCCGCCGCCTTGCAAAGCAAAATTATGGCAGCATTACAGCAGGCACACCCTTATGAGGAAGTAGCGCACTACCTCTACAACCTGGAGAACCAGAACCAGGAGGTGGGCATTGGCGTGATAGGTGAACTGGAACAGGAAAAGACTGAGCAGGAGTTCTTGGCTTACCTGAAGGATTGCATGCAGCTGCAGGGCCTCCGCTATACTTCCATCGGAGGCAGAAAGGTTAAAAAAGTAGCTGTTTGTGGCGGCTCTGGCAGTTTCCTGATTAAGGATGCCCTCCGGCAGGGGGCTGATGCCCTGGTAACGGGCGACGTGAAGTACCATGAGTTCTTCGATGCTGAAAACCGCCTGATGATCGCAGACATCGGCCACTACGAAAGCGAAGTGTTTACAAAGGAGATATTTTATGACACTATTTCAAAAAGTTTTGCTAATTTTGCAGTCTTAATATCAGAAGTAAACACAAACCCCGTCAGATACACTTTTTAATACATGGAAAGTACTGTAGCCAGCAAATTAGAAGCGCTTTCAAAGCTTCAAAGCATCGATTCGCAGCTTGATGAAATTAGACGCGTAAGAGGAGACCTGCCGGAAGAGGTGCAGGATCTGGAAGACGAAATTGAAGGCTATGAAGTGAGGGTTCGTAAGTTTGATGATGAAGTTGCCAACCTGAACGAGTCGATCGCACAGCGCAAGCAGGCCATCAAGGATTCCGAGAGCCTGATCAGCAAGTACGAAGACCAGCAGCAAAACGTACGCAACAACCGTGAGTACGACGCTATCACTAAAGAAATAGAACTTCAGAAACTGGAAATCCAGATCTCTGAAAAGAAAATAAAAGAGGCGCACTACCAGATCGACCAGAAGAAGAACGAGATCGAAGGCACCAAGAATCGCCTGGAAGAACGCCGCAAGGATCTTGAAAATAAGAAAAAGGAGCTGAACCAGATTGTTGGCGAAAGCGAGGAAGAAGAGCAGCACCTGGAGCAGGACCGCGCAAAAGCGGCCAGCAACATAGAAGACCGCTTGCTTAGCGCCTATAGCCGCATCCGCAAGAACGTGCGCAACGGCCTGGCTGTTGTTCCGGTAAAGCGTGATGCTTGTGGCGGTTGCTTTAACACTGTTCCGCCTCAGCGCCAGGCTGACATTGCCGCACAGAAGAAAGTTATCGTTTGCGAGCACTGCGGCCGTATTCTGGCTGGTGTGGAGCAGCGCGTATTCTAATAATACCTTGACATTGGGCGTTCTACGCTTGTATACAATAGTAAAAAGGATGGCTAAACCCCATCCTTTTTTTTTGCTGACCGGGCTTTTCCTCCTAAGCCTTCCGGCCATGGCCGCTCCTGCCCTTTCGCAGCAGCAAAAAAAGATATACCAACAGGTAATCCAGCTGAAAGTGCACCAGGTAAGGGCGTTGGCTCAGCAGCAGCTGCAGCAGGCGCCCAATAGTGCAGTAAATTTGCTGCTGGCAAACTACCCAGACTTCTTTGAGCTTTGTGTGCAGCAGGACCAGCGGCTATATGCGGCATTGCTTGGAAAGCAGGAGGCGCGCCTGGAAAAGCTGGAAAATATGCCGCAAAACAGCGCCTGGACATCTTACGCTACAGCTGAAGTGGGAATGCAAATAGCAATGTGTAAGCTGTTATTTGGCAACCGCTTATCTGCAGCCTGGGGATTCAGAAATGCTTATCAGCAGTACCGCCAAAACGTGCAGAAGTACCCAGACTTCATTCCCAACAGAAAAAATCTGGGCGTGCTGCAGGTGCTTATCGGCTCGGTGCCGGACCAGTATAAGTGGTTCCTTAACATTATTGGATTGAAGGGAAGCGTGCAACAGGGAATGCAAAATCTGAAATTGGCCGCCACTTCCGAAAATCCTTTTCAGCAGGAAGCACAATTGCTGTACGTGGTGCTGCTGCACATGACTGAGCAGGAACAGGAACCACACGCACTGGAAAAAGTCACCCGTTTGGCCAAGGCGCAAAAGGATAACCTGTTAACAAGCTTTGTAGCGATGCATCTGCTCAAGAAAAGCAAGCAGGGAGAGGCAGCGCTACAGGTGTACATGAACAGACCCACTGGGCCAGGTTATCTTTCGTTCCCCTACCTCCATCACATGGCCGCAGATTTATACTTGTATAAAGGGTTATACGAGAAATCGGTGCAGGAAAACCGTTTGTTTCTGGCCCAGCACCAGGGGCGCCATTACCTAAAATCCGCCCATTTCAAGTTATACTTAGCTTACGCCCTGGATAACCATCTCCCGCAGGCGGCCTGGTACCTGCAGCAGATTCAACAAGTAGGGATCGCGGAGGCAGAGGAAGACAAGTATGCCGACCGCTTTGCCGTAAACAGGGAGCCGCTTGTAAAGCCCCTCATGCAGGCACGGCTGCACTCAGACGGCGGCTATTACGACCAGGCACTACAGGAACTGCAAGAATCAAAGTTGAACGGCACTAGCCCCCCCGTCATACAGGCGGAGTATTACTACCGAAAGGCGCGCATTTACCACGGGCAGGAGTTGCTGCAGCAGGCAATTACTAACTACGAGAAAACGATTTCCCTTTGCAAAGGGACAGATTTATACTTTGCACCCAATGCGGCGCTGCAACTGGGGTACATTTACCAGCAACTAAAACAGCCGCAGCAGGCAAAGGCGCACTTTCAGCAAGCCTTGAGCTTTAAAAACCACGCGTATAAAAATAGTATCGACGCCAAGGCAAAGCTGGCGCTGTCGGCTATGTGATTTATGATGTGCAAGACGGAAATATTTGCGGCTGATCTTCCCGTAAGTTTGGAGGAGCTCCGGCTGAAGGCATTGGCCTGGGCGGATGCTTTTCCACTGGTTGCCTACTACAACTCCAATAACATCCCATACCCGCACCAGGGTTTTATGCACTTACTGGCTGTTTCAGCCGGAGAGGTGTTAGAACTGGAGCAGGGTGCAGCTTTTGAAAGCCTGCGTCACGAATTGCAGCAGCACCCGCTTCTCTGCGGCTATTTAACTTATGACCTGAAGAACCAAATAGAAAAACTGCATAGCAACAATACGGATCATCTAGGATTCCCTCTGTTGACATTCTTTATGCCACAGGTGTACGTATACTTCAACACAAAAAGTATAACTATTTACACTTCAGCGGATAATGAAGAAGCTGTGCTTGCAGCCATACTCTCTTCTTTGCCTCCCGTTCCTGCCGCCCCTGTCGGGCTGGAGATAAAGCAGCGTGTGTCAAAAAACAAGTATAAAGAACAGGTAGAACAGATCAGGCAGCACATACTGGAGGGTGATGTGTATGAGTTAAACTACTGCATGGAATTCTATGCCGAGCAGGTACAGGTGCAGCCGCTGGCTTTGTACCTAGCCTTAAATGAGGCCTCGCCCACTCCTTTCTCCGGCTACCTTAAGTTGCAGGACAAGTACCTGCTGTGCGCTTCACCGGAGCGCTTTCTGAAAAAGGAAGGGCAAAAGCTCATTTCTCAGCCCATCAAAGGCACCATCCAACGTGGCCAAACGCCAGCAGAAGACGAACAACTGCAGCAGCAGCTGCGGCATGACGAAAAAGAACTAGCCGAGAACATGATGATCGTGGATTTAGTGCGCAACGACCTAAGCCGCTCCTGTGCCACCGGAACCGTGCAGGTAGAAGAGATGTTCGGCATTTACGGCTTCCGGCAGGTGTCGCAGATGATATCCACAGTGGTTGGAGAACTGAAGCCAGAAAAAAACCTGGTGGATGCGCTGATCGGCACTTTCCCTATGGGAAGCATGACCGGTGCGCCCAAAATAAGCGCCCTGCAGTTAATTGAGGCGTTGGAAGACACTAAACGCGGGCTGTACTCGGGCGCTTTCGGCTATATTACCGATACCGGCGACTGCGATTTCAACGTGGTGATCAGGAGCATGCAGTACAATGCCAGCAACGGCTACCTTAGCTTCATGGTCGGCAGCGCCATCACCTACGACTCTGACCCGGAGCGCGAGTACGAAGAGTGCCTGCTGAAGGCGCAGGCAATCCTGAAGGTGCTTGGCGCTGGAAATTATGTGTGATAGTATGGAGGTGCTGGTTGTAGCGCTTGTTGTACTTGCTCTATTTCGTCATTCATAATTCTTAATTCATCATTGATTAAAGCTGCCATTCTGTCACACTTTTGAGAACATTATAGTATATTTGCAGCTGTAATAGATAGTAACATGGAGCCAATACTAGATTTAAATTTCATAGATAACCGCACACCCGAGCAAGCGGCCGCCTGCGACACGCACGTAACACAGGAGACAAATACCGGAAAATCACGCAAACTGTACATTGAGAGCTATGGTTGCGCCATGAATTTCTCAGATAGCGAGATCGTTTCGTCCATCATGCATGAGCAAGGCTTCGATACCACTTCAGAGATTGAGCAGGCGGATTTGGTTTTCCTGAACACCTGCTCCATCCGTGAAAAGGCCGAGCAGACGGTGCGCAACCGACTGGCCCAGATCAACTATCACAAAAAGAAAAAACCGGCTATGATGATCGGGGTGCTGGGTTGTATGGCTGAGCGACTGAAGAAATCACTGCTGGAAGAAGAAAAAATTGTGGACCTTGTAGTGGGCCCTGATGCGTACCGCGACCTGCCCAACCTGATCAGTGAAGTGGATGGCGGGCAGAAAGCAGTGAATGTGCTCCTCTCCCGTGACGAAACTTACGCCGATATCAGCCCAATTCGCCTGAACAGCAACGGCGTAAGTGCTTTTATTTCTATCATGCGCGGCTGCGACAATATGTGCTCCTTCTGCGTGGTGCCGTTTACCCGAGGCCGCGAGCGCAGCCGCGACGCGCATTCCATCGTGCGGGAGGCAGAAACACTGGTAGCGCAAGGCTACAAAGAAGTGACGCTGCTTGGCCAGAACGTAGACTCGTATAAATGGACTTCCGAGGATGGCGCAGAGCACGTAAATTTTGCCCAACTGCTGGAGAAAGTGGCCCTGGTTGATCCGAACCTGCGTGTGCGTTTCTCCACTTCACACCCGAAAGACATCACAGATGAAGTGCTGCATACCATCAAGAAGTACGACAACATCTGCAAGTACATCCACCTACCGGCACAAAGCGGTAACTCCCGTGTGCTGGAACTCATGAACCGCACCTACGACCGCGCCTGGTACATGAACCGCGTAGATGCCATCCGAACTATACTTGGAGAGGACTGTGGTATTTCTTCGGATATGATTGCGGGTTTCTGCACCGAAACCGAGGAGGAGCACCAGGATACGCTGTCGCTGATGGATTATGTACAGTACGACTACTCCTATATGTTCTTCTATTCCGAGCGACCGGGTACACTGGCGGCACGGAAGTATGAAGATGATATTCCGCTGGAGGTAAAGAAACGCCGCCTGGACGAGATTATCACGAAACAGCGCGAAACATCGCTTGCCCGCAATAAGCGCGACGTAGGCAAAGTACACCGCGTGCTGGTAGAGAATTTCTCTAAAAAATCTGATGAGCAACTGAGCGGCCGCAACGATCAGAACAAAGTGGTCATCTTCGACAAAAAACACTACAAAAAAGGCGACTACGTGAATGTATTCGTGCACGACTGCAGTGTAGGCACCCTCTTCGGCGAAGCGATAGATTAAATTTGTTTGGAAATTTGAAGATGCTTAAGCTGAATTAGAAGGCATCTTCAAATCTCTACATTTCCTGATCTGCAAATTCAACTAATGCGCAATATCGATATTCAAAGTATAAAACAGCGCTTCGGCATCATCGGCAACTCGCCCCTGCTCAACTACGCCATACAGGTGGCGGTGCAGGTGGCCCCAACCGATATGACCGTGATGATTACGGGCGAGAGCGGCAGTGGCAAGGAGTCCTTCTCTAAGATCATCCACCAGCTGAGCCCTCGCAAGCACGGGCAGTTTATTGCCATCAACTGTGGCGCCATTCCCGAAGGAACCATTGACTCAGAGCTGTTCGGGCACGAAAAGGGCTCCTTCACTGGCGCACAGGATGCCCGCAAGGGTTATTTTGAGGTAACGGATGGCGGCACGATTTTCCTTGATGAAATCGGTGAGATGCCGCTCGGCACTCAGGCACGCCTGTTGCGCGTGCTGGAAAACGGTGAGTTTATCAAGGTAGGTTCCTCTAAGGTGCAGAAGACGGATGTGCGCGTGGTGGCTGCCACCAACGTTAACCTGATTAATGCCGTGGAGAAAGGTAAGTTTCGGGAAGACCTCTATTATCGCCTGAACACGGTGCCGCTCACAGTTCCACCTTTACGTGAACGCGGCGATGATATCTACCTGTTATTCCGCAAGTTCGCAGCCGATTTCTCTGACAAGTATAAAGTGCAGCCCATTGTGCTGACACCTGATGCCATTCAGAAACTACAGGCTTTCCGCTGGCCCGGCAACATCCGACAGTTGAAAAATATTGTGGAGCAGATTTCGGTGCTGGAGTACGAGCGAGAGGTTAGTGCCGAAACACTGCAGCGCTACCTGCCCAACAACCAGGGCTCCCTCCTGCCAAGTATCATCGCGAAAGAGCAGGGCGCAGATGGACAGTTTTCAGAGCGCGACCTGCTCTACAAGGTGCTGTTTGACATGCGCCGCGATATGTCGGATCTGAAGAAGCTGGTGTTTGAGATGATCACGCACCAACCCGATGATGAAGACCTGCTTCGGGAACACGGCCACCTGTTCGAGAACATTGAAACAAAGCCTGCCGCCGCATACAATGGCCGTGGCTACCAGCCACAGGAGCAAACACAGAAAGAGCCTTACTACCTTCCTATTAAACATGCCCATGCTAATGAGCCCGAGTATGAGGACCAGAAAGTGGAGGACATTGCGCATGAAACAGAGGAAGAAAGTTTATCTTTAGAGGATAAGGAAAAAGAGCTTATTTTAAAGGCGCTGAAAAAGCACAATAACAAGCGCAAGTATGCTGCCCAGGACCTGGGGATTTCGGAGCGTACTCTGTACCGCAAATTAAAGCAGTATGACATTGAAGAATAATTTTCGTCGCCTGTTAGGCCATACTTTACCGCTGCTGTTGCTGCTTGTTTGCAGCAGCTGTGGCATCTACTCCTTTACCGGCACTACCATCTCGCCGGATATCAAAACAATATCCATTCAGACCATCGAGAACAGCACGGGCGAAGGCCCATCGAACCTGACGCAGGTGGTAACGAACAACATGATCGATTACTACCGACGTAACACCAACCTGGCGGTAGTACAGGATGAGGGCGACTTGCAATTGGAAGGCCGTATTGTTAGCTTTACTTACTCGCCGGCCGCGATACAGCGCGAGGGCCAGCAGGACCTAGCTTCCCTGAACCGCCTGACATTGGGCGTGCAGGTTCGGTTTGTGAACGTGAAGCAGCCGGAAAAAGACTTTGACCAAACATTCACCATCTCGCAGGATTTCCCGCAGAACGTGGAGATTACGCAGTTGAGCACAGCACAAATTGAGCAGCTTTCGGAGCAGCTGGTGGTAGATATTTTCAATAAAACGGTGGCAGATTGGTAAGCCGATTCTATTTAAACGACAGGCACGCATGAACAAATCCGCTTTTCTACAACTAATACAGCAGGTAGCCAACATCTCGGACCAGCAAACGGAAGAGCTGGAAAAGGTGGCTACCACTTTCCCCTATTGCCAAACCGCCCACTTATTACTCGCTAAATCAGCTTACGACAAAGGCAGCATGCTCTCTACGCAGCGTATGCGCCGTGCCTCGGCCTACGCCACCAACCGGCAGTTGCTCAAACGTATTATTTATACTTCTCCGACGGCAGCCCCGGTTTTCGATGAGACAGCCGTAGAAGTTCAAACTGTCGCCGTTGCTCCAGAGCCAGAGGTTCAAGCCGCTACTCTACTTCCAGTGAAAGAGGAAGTAGTTATAGTTAACGCTCTTGAAGAAGTGTCTTTTATAACGCCTGACGACGAAACCTCTATAGTAGCTCATGAGGAATACGCTGAAGAGTTTTCAAGTGACATGGCGGAAGAGCCACAGGAATTGGCACAACACTACCTGCCGCATGATCAGCTGGAGCAGGTGGAGACGCCGGAGCCTTCACAGCCAGAGGCAAGTATAGAAACGGAGTCGCGCCAGGAGGAGGTGCAGGCAGATGTGCCGGAAGCCAACATGGACCTGCCTACAGACTTAAACTTCCTGGAGCAGCCCATGGAAAAGCTCGATTCAGAGCTTGCCCTGCTCCTCACCATCAAAAGCCTGAGTCCCTCCTTTACCGATTTGCTCACCCAAAAGCCTGATGTAGATTCAGAGATTGCGCCGGAGCATGAAAATGGTACTGTGTCAGACAAACTCCACGCATTCTATGCGAATACGGCATCAGAGGCAGAAGCACCATCAAGCATAGAAGAAATTACTGGTTCTGAACTGGAAGCGCCTGAAGAGGCTCTTCAGGCGGATTATACTTCAGAAGATAGTTTTACAGCTTCCTCTACCGCTGAAACTGCGATAGAAAACGAAGGGCCTACTGCACATGCTGTGATTGCCAGTGCCCCGGCAGAGGCTGAAGTAAAGTATGTTTTTGATGAGATTGAGCAGATGTATGCTCAGGACGTGCTAGGGTACTGGATGGCCTCCAGCCGGATGGGCGAAGCACTTCAATTGAAGGAAACAGAGGAAGTTACAAGAGCGAGGCCGCAGGGCTTCCATCCAGAACTGATCCTGGAGTATAGCAAGACGCATGAGATTCTAAAACAGGAAACACAGGCGCAACCCACTTTGCACGCTCAGATTGATCTGATCGATCATTTCCTGAAGCTGAATCCACGGCTCAAGGCTATGCAAAACATTAAGATGAAGCCTGAACCGCAGGAAGACCTTTCATTGAAAAGCTCAAAGATTAAACGCGGCCTAGCCTCAGAAAGCCTTGCCAATATCTTTGTGCAGCAGGGAAAGACAAAAAAAGCCATCAAAATATATGAGCAGCTCATTTTGAAAAATCCGGAAAAAAAGAGTTACTTTGCCGAACAGATCGAAAAATTACAAAACCTAAGTTAACATGTATATCGCCCTTATTAGTATCATTATCTTTATTTGTGTGCTGCTTGTACTGGTGGTACTTGCGCAAAATCCAAAAGGAGGCGGACTCTCCAGCCAGTTTGGCGGTAGCACAAGCCAGCTAATGGGCGTAAAACGCACTGGAGACTTGCTGGAGAAACTCACGTGGGGTTTTGCCATCGCCTTGGTAGTGCTTACACTTGGAACGCACATGGTGCGTGACGCTGGAACAGACACCATGCGCAGTGTAAACGAGGAACGCGCACGTCAGTCACAGTTGCCAGCGGCTCCGGCAGGAGCTTTGCCAGGCGTTGTAGACAGCACTGCGGTTATTCCTAGTGCAGCCGAAATTCCTGCAATGATTGACACTGCCAACGACTAATCAAGAGATACCGAACTATACGAAGCCGATCCATTGGGTCGGCTTTTTTGTTTATTTCTTGTTCCAAAGCCTGACAGTTTAGCGAGAAAAAGTTCCCGAACCTGACAGAATTTGTCATGACTGACAGCGCAGAAAGTGCCATAAACTGAAAATTTGGCTTATTCAGGCTGCTTTAGACACTTGGCACAGGAAATGATAAGACACCTATGGATTACAGAACATAACAACATAATTAATAATCATAAACTATGTCAATCAACATCAAACCATTAGCAGACAGAGTAATTATAGCTCCTGCTGCAGCAGAAGAAAAAACCAAATCTGGTATTATCATCCCTGACACTGCGAAGGAAAAACCACAGCGTGGTGAGGTTGTAGCCGTTGGCGAAGGCAAGGTATCTGAGCAAGGTGCGCTAATGAAGCCGCAAGTGAACGTGGGCGATGCTGTGTTGTATGGCAAGTATGCCGGTACTGAAATCTCCGTGGACGGTAACGATTACCTGATCATGCGCGAGTCGGACATCCTGGCAATTCTTTAATTTAAAACTGATCAGTTTAACCTAATCTGAAAATCATAAACTATGGCTAAGAACATCACATTTGATACAGACGCGCGCTCAAAAATAAAGAGTGGCGTTGACAAACTGGCGAATGCCGTTAAAGTAACTTTAGGCCCTAAAGGCCGCAACGTAATCATCGACAAAAAATTCGGTGCTCCAACCATCACAAAAGACGGTGTTTCTGTTGCCAGAGAAATCGAGCTTAGCGACCCTATCGAGAACATGGGCGCGCAACTGGTAAAAGAGGTTGCCTCTAAAACAGCTGACCAGGCCGGTGACGGTACTACTACGGCCACTGTACTTGCCCAGGCAATATACACAGCTGGTATCAAGAACGTAGCCGCTGGTGCCAACCCAATGGACCTGAAGCGTGGTATCGACAAGGCGGTACACGCCGTTGTGGAGAACCTGCGCAAGCAGTCTAAGAAAATTGAGAACTCTTCCGAGATCTCCCAGGTAGGTACGATCTCTGCCAACAACGACGCTGAAATCGGTAAAATGATTGCCGATGCGATGGATAAAGTTGGCAAGGACGGCGTTATCACGGTAGAAGAGGCAAAAGGCACTGAAACTGAAGTGAAGACAGTGGAAGGTATGCAGTTCGACCGCGGTTACCTTTCTCCATACTTCGTGACGAACGCGGAGAAAATGGAAGCTGACTTCGACAACCCATACATCCTGATTTACGACAAGAAAGTTTCTACCATGAAAGAACTGCTTCCAGTATTGGAGCAAGTTGTTCAGACTGGTAAGGGCTTAGTGATCGTGTCAGAGGACGTGGATGGCGAGGCGCTTGCTACACTGGTAGTGAACAAGCTGCGTGGTTCTTTAAAAATCGCTGCCGTGAAGGCTCCGGGCTTCGGCGACAGAAGAAAAGCTATGCTGGAAGACATCGCCATACTTACAGGCGGTACTGTTATCTCTGAAGAAAGAGGTTACAAGCTGGAGAACGCTACGCTGGAATACCTTGGCCAGGCTGAGAAGGTGATCATCGACAAAGACAACACTACTATCGTTAATGGTGGTGGTACGAAAGATGATATCGTTGCCCGCATCAACCAGATCAAAGCTCAGATGGAGACTACTACATCTGACTATGACAAGGAGAAGCTGCAGGAGCGCTTAGCAAAGCTTTCTGGTGGTGTTGCCATCCTTTACATCGGTGCTTCTACGGAAGTGGAGATGAAAGAGAAGAAAGACCGCGTAGATGATGCTTTGCATGCGACACGTGCTGCCGTTGAGGAAGGTATCGTAGCCGGTGGTGGTGTTGCCCTGATCCGTGCAATTGAGGCATTGGAAAACCTTGACCTGTACAATGCTGACGAAAAGACTGGTGTGCAAATCATCCGCACAGCCCTGGAGGCACCGCTAAGAACCATCGTTTCTAACGCTGGCGGCGAAGGCTCTGTAGTAGTTCAGGCCGTGCGAGAAGGCAAGACTGACTATGGTTACAATGCTCGTGACGACAAGTATGAGAACATGTTTGCAGCCGGTATTATTGACCCTACTAAGGTAACGCGTCTTGCCCTAGAGAACGCTGCCTCTATCGCAGGTCTGTTGCTGACTACCGAGTGTGTGGTTTCAGAAGATCCTGAAGAAGAAAAAGGTGCTCCAGCTATGCCAGGTGGCATGGGTGGTATGGGCGGCATGATGTAATCAGCCAACCGCACTTAACCTATAAAAGCCCCGGCACCACAATGGTGCCGGGGCTTTTCCTTTTATCGCTCAAGAAGCTGCTGCAACATACCAGACAAGTTGGGCCTTACTTCCGTGTAAGGCTTCTCTATACCTGGAAACTAAGTTAACCAAAGCAGCAAGAGCAAGGCCTGTCGCATTTTAAGCTTCTACTGCTGCTCCTTTATCTTGATAGTTATAGCGTGGGGCGCTGTTTCGTCACCACCGAAGTATGGATACAACTGGTAGCCCACCATATCACCGTCACAAGCCCTTGGCATAGATACCGTTTTGCCATCCATGCTGAACGTATACTGCTGGCCCTCTGCCTTTATTTCGCAGGCTACTGCTTTACCGATAGGCACAGCTCCAAGCAACCTGTACTCCCACTTTTTGTTTAGGTAAGTATAAGCCAGCAGTTCGAGCTGGTTTTTGTACCAGCGCCATCCAAAGCGTGCGCTGTTGGTGTGGTGGCTGCTGTTACAGTCAGACAAACCAAAAAGCTTATTGATATCGCCTTGATTGCCAGCCAACGCCGTAGTGTACACAGCCGAACTATCGAAAATTACTTCAAACTTAATGTAGTTGGTCCGTACTTCTTTGTACGTGTTCTTATCGCAGTAATGCGCTCCTTCCGGAATTGTATAAAGCACATGCGTCTGCGCGGTTTCTGTTTCTTTTGGGCTGATTTCAGTGATGGTATCACAGGAAGTGAGGGCACAGCAAAGTACCCCAAAGGACGCTAGAAATCGCCCGCAGTTAATGGTAAACATGAAATAAATGTATTTTGGCTAAAAGTTATTGTCTCCTTCATCAGAAGATAATGCTAAAGTATATCACGCTAGCCACCTACACAAGAAATATAACAAAATAAAGCATATTCATCTCATAGTGCCATGGATATATAACTTAAGTTATACTTCGCCACATCAAGGGCAAGTTTTGAGTGACCGTTTCACAATAAATACTACAACAATGCTGCACAACATTAATCAATGGAGCAGCCTGCATGAAATCAAAAAAGGCAAAAAAAGAAGGGCTACCAGATACTGCGATCTGATAGCCCCTTTTGTTTAGTTAAAATTGAGATTAGCTAGCTTCTGCCTGTAGCAACTGGCCGGTCTGGGCCTGCTCCTCGTCCTTATGATTGTCTTCCCTGCCGTGGGTTAACTTATTGATGCGCTTGGTCAGCACCATCAGTAAAATACCGAGAACAATGGTAAACCCTGCGATATAGGCAAAGATCTCCAGCTCACCCAGGCGCTGTGCCCAAATTCCGATCCAGGCGGCTACGTAGTTACCTGCGCCTGTCACAGCGAAGTATAAGCCCATCATAGAAGCCACGATTCGCTTCGGAGCCACTTTGGTGATGAATGACAGGGAAACAGGAGACAAGGCAAGCTCGCCTAAAGTATGGAACAGGTAAGCAAACACCAGCCAGTGCAGCGATGACAAGCCATCGGCTGATGAGTTACGCTGTAGCGAGGCGAACACCATAAAAATAAAGCCTATACCCAGCACAGCAGTACCTAAACCCATTTTGAAAATAGAAGGAGGATTTTTACCTTTTCTAGCTAGGGCCATCCAAATAGCAGCCACAACACCACCAAAGGTAAGTATAAAGAAAGCGTTCAAGCCTTGCAGCCATGCTGTAGGAACTTCCCATCCAAACACAAAGCGATCTGTGTACTGCAGCGCGTAGAGGTTCATTAGACCGCCTGCCTGCTCGAAAGAAGCCCAGAACACAAGCACGATGATAAAGGAGATCAGGATAACGATAATACGGTCCCACTCATTTTTGTTAAAGCCAAGGAAGCCTGAAGAAACACTGGAAGACTCCTCTTTGGTAAATATTCTATCAACATCCTTTTCATTCTTCACCAGGTTACCCACGCCTTTCAGGTATTTGCGGCCCCAGATAAACACGGCTTGTCCGAGCATCATACCAAAGCCTGCCAGGCTGAACCCGTAATGCCAGCCGTACGCTTCGCCCACATAGCCCACGATAAGCGAAGCCAACAGGGCACCCAGGTTGATACCCATATAAAAGATGGTAAAGCCTGAATCGCGGCGACTGTCGCCCTCGTTGTAAAGACCGCCAACCATGGTAGAAATGTTTGGCTTCAGCAAACCGGTACCTGCCACAATAAGGCAGAGTGCGGTATAGAAAGCCCACTCTGGCGGGTATGCCATCAGCAAGTGGCCAGCTACGAGTGTAAAGCCACCAATGATAACGGCCTTTTTCTGTCCTAAGAATTTATCTGCCAGAATACCTCCAGGAATGGACATAAGGTAAACGAGCGCCGTATAGGTGCCGTACAGTTCCAGCGCCTCCACGTTCGACCAGCCGTAACCGCCGTTGGTGGTTGATACCAGGAAGAGTACGAGAATACCCCGCATGCCATAGTAACTGAAGCGTTCCCACATTTCAGTGAAGAACAGAATCATCAGGCCCTTTGGCTGTCCAAAAAAAGTGCCTTGCGAATCTACAAAACTGGGGGCCCGGCCTCCAGAGATATTCTGATGTGTTGACATAAATGTGATTAGTTGCTAAGAATTTATTGAGCACTCAAAACTAAAAATACATTCCCTGAACCATTAAAACAAATTTCATTTCCCGCTGTAGACACCTATACAGGGTTTAAGTCAAGTTATGACACAGCACTTACAATCCGGTGCAACTTCATTCTTAGGCGCCAACTAAACGCGTATCAGGCAATTGCCAAGTTGCACAAAGGAGAGATAAGTACGGCAGCGAAGGGTATAAATCCCTATATATATTTTATGTGTTAATATGCGCCGATAATAAGAACTAAGGCAAAGCAGAACACGTAAAAAAAAAGCTACACGAACAGTGAAGCCAAAAAAAGTGAGTAATCAACTACTATTTATGCCTTACATACGCTAAGAATATCCAAATTTCTCTATTTTTGTATCAAAATTTCGTTACATCCTCAACACTATTCAACCTAAATCATTAATGAAACAATCTGGAAATAAATCAAATACAGTAGGCCTGGAAAGCATAGGCATTACAGCGGCAAAAGAGGTGCTATGGAATCTTAGCCCTGCCGAGCTGGTAGAAGAAGCCTTGAAAAACGGTGAGGGCCTGCTTACTGATTCAGGAGCATTGATGTGCGACACCGGCAAATTTACAGGGCGCTCTCCGAAAGACCGCTTTATCGTAAAGGATGCGAAAACAGAGAACTCTGTTTGGTGGGGTGATATCAATATCGCTTTTGACCCTGATAAGTTCGACAAACTGCATGAGAAGATGGTCAACTTTTTAAGTGACAAGAAGCTTTACGTGCGCGACGCCTACGCAGGTGCCCATCCGGACTACCGCCTGAACCTTCGTGTCATCAACACACAGGCTTGGCACAACCTGTTCTGCAACAACATGTTCCTGCGTCTTTCTGCAGAAGAAGTTAAAAACCATAACCCTGAGTTTACCATCATCTGTGCACCTGAGTTTGAGGCAGATCCTGAAGTAGACGGAACACGTCAGGCTAACTTCGCCATTATCAACTTCACTAAGAACATGATCCTGATTGGCGGCACAGGCTATGCCGGCGAAATGAAGAAAGGTATTTTTGGCGTATTGAACTACATTTTGCCACACGAGAAGAACACGCTTTCTATGCACTGCTCCGCCAATGTGGGCGCGGATGGTGATACGGCTATCTTCTTCGGCTTATCCGGAACCGGCAAAACAACACTTTCGGCCGATCCTGACCGCGGCTTGATTGGTGACGACGAGCATGGCTGGACAGAAGACAGTGTGTTTAACTTTGAAGGAGGTTGCTACGCCAAGGTGATAGACCTCACCCGCGAGAAGGAGCCGCAGATTTGGGATGCGATTCAATTTGGCTCTATTGTAGAGAACACGCGCTTCGTAGAAGGTACGCGCCAGGTTGACTACACGAATAAATCCGTTACAGAAAACACCCGCACCGCCTACCCTATCAACTATATTGATAACGCAGTAGAGCCATCAAGGGCTGACATCCCCAAAAATATCTTCTTCCTAACAGCGGATGCCTTTGGCGTGTTACCTCCGATCTCCAAACTCAATGCCAGCCAGGCCATGTACCACTTTATATCTGGTTATACGGCAAAGGTAGCAGGCACAGAAGTAGGTATTACAGAACCTCAGACAACGTTCTCGGCTTGCTTCGGAGCGGCTTTCCTACCTCTTCACCCAACTCAGTACGCCGAGATGCTAGGAAAGAAGATGGAGGAAAACAACGTAAACGTGTGGCTGGTAAATACTGGATGGACAGGTGGCCCATACGGTGTAGGGCACCGCATGAAACTGCCTTATACCCGTGCCATGATCACAGCCGCACTTAAAGGAGAGTTGGAAAACGTATCTTATACCAAGCACCCAATCTTTGGTGTAGAGATGCCGAACTCCTGCCCGAATGTTCCGGAAGAAATTCTGAACCCGCGCAATACCTGGAAGAACAAGGAAGAGTATGACACCAAGGCTGCAAACCTGGCTTCTAAATTCGTAAATAACTTCCAGAAGTATGCCGAGTATGCGAATGACGATATTTTGGCAGGTGCTCCTCAGGCAGAAGTAACTGCTTAGGTATACTTACCATATAGGAATTAAAAGCCTCTTCGCCCTGTGCGGAGGGGCTTTTCCTTTTATCAGATTTTATAAGGAAGTCCATTTTGTGTAAATTCGTATCTGCTAATTCCTTTTGAAGCAGTTATCAGTCTTAAATTTAACCAACGGCACGTGCATCTATTTTTCACCCCAGATATTGTTGCGGATACTTATACGCTAAGCGAAGAGGAGTCAAAGCACTGCACCCGTGTTCTTCGCTTGGGCCATGGAGATACGGTTTACCTGGTGGATGGCATTGGTGGCAGGTATACAGCCATCATACAGGACGCGAACCCAAAGAAATGTCAGCTGCAGATCATCGATAAGCAACCTGAGTATGGAAAGCTATCTTATACTTCTCACATAGCTGTGGCCCCAACTAAAAACATGGACCGAATGGAGTGGTTCGTGGAGAAGGCTGTAGAAATTGGCATTAGCGAAATAACGTTTTTGCTGTGTGAGCATTCTGAACGAAGAAATCTACGCCTTGATAGATTGGAAAAGATAGCCATCAGTGCCATGAAGCAGTCACAGAAAGGCTATTTGCCCCAGCTGCACAACATGACGCCCTTCCGGGATTTCATTCTGAAGTGTGAGCCAAGCCATACATTCATCGCTCATTTAGAAGATGATGCCACAAAGGGCATAAAAGACTACTTTAAGTATGGCCAGCCGCATTGCATAATGATTGGTCCTGAAGGCGACTTTTCGGCCGGTGAGATTGCTGCCGCGTATAAAACAGGTATAAAGCCTGTAACACTGGGCCAGAGCCGGCTGCGCACTGAAACGGCTGCGCTTGTCGCTTGCCATACGCTCCACGTACTGAACGACCTGTATGCACCGTTATAGAAGTATAGCTTTTAACTCAAGCCTATGAGACACCTCCTCCTGCTGTTTGTACTGCTGCTTTCTACAGCATCCCTCACCCATGCCCAAACGCATAACTTTAAAATAGCGAAGCTGAAGTACAACGGCGGTGGGGACTGGTATGCCAACAAAACCTCATTGCCCAACCTGATCAAGTTCTGCAACCAAAACCTGAACATGAACATTGCTGCTGAGGAAGCTGTTGTGGAGGTGGGAAGCCCGGAGTTGTTTTCTTACCCATTCGTACACATGACTGGGCATGGGAATGTAATTTTCTCCGATGCTGAAGCTCAAAACCTTCGAAATTACCTGCTAAGCGGCGGCTTCCTGCACATCGACGATAACTACGGCTTGGATAAATTTATCCGTAAGGAAATGAAAAAGGTGTTTCCTGAGTATGAACTTGTTGAGTTGCCCTTTGATCACCCTATCTATAGCCAGAAGTATAATTTCTCTAGTGGACTTCCAAAAGTGCATGAGCACGACAGCAAGCCACCCCAAGGGTTTGGAATTATACACGAAGGGCGGCTAGTATGCTTCTACACGTATGAGACTGACTTGGGTAACGGTTGGGAAGACAGGGAGATACACAATGACCCAGAGCAAATAAGGCAACAGGCATTACGAATGGGTGCAAACATTTTAACTTTTGCTCTGGTCCATTCAGAGTGAAAACATTGAAGATCAATTAAATAAAAACCTTTCCTTTACTTGCCTGCAAAAGTTATTAGGACTTTCTTGTGCAAAAACAAGCTCACATGTTAGGCAAAGCGTTGAAGAGAAAAGTGTCGTTGCTCACTGATACAGGAAGAAAGAAAAGGCTCCGCCACGACATCCTATCCTATTATAGTCAAGTTCCCGTCCTGCAGCTGTCTTCCGAAGAAACAGAGGCAATTGATTTCCTGAAACGAAATCGGCTGCACGTGTTTCCCTATCCTTTTGTAAATACCTACACCGGTTCAGAAGTAAATGTACTTGAGGATAAAGCCCTGGGCCTTAAATTCGTGATACATGAAGGCAAGAAGTTATACTTTAAGCGGAAATGGGGTGTGCGAAAAATAAAGCGTAATTATTCTTACCTTCTTCTGGAGCAGGATTTAGCCTCTCCGCACCGGTACCTTACCAAAGAATTCAAGGTATTACCTGGTGATGTTGTGGCTGATGCTGGCGCGGCAGAAGGAAACTTTGCTTTGAGTATCGTTGAAATTGCCCGTAAAATTTATTTGTTCGAAACAGACCCGGAATGGGTAGAGGCGCTGGAAGCTACTTTCGCGCCTTGGAAAGAGAAAGTGGAGATCATCAATAAGTTTGTCAGCAACCGAGATGATGCAGAACACCAGTCGCTGGACTCTTTTTTCTCAGAGAAAGAAACTGTTAACTTCATCAAAGCAGATGTGGAGGGTGCAGAAGCACAACTGCTTCAAGGTGCCGCTCATTTACTTTCCCAATCCTCCCCTCCCCACGTTGCCATTACTACTTACCACCAGCAACAGGATGCGGAGGACTTATCTCAACTGTTGTTAGAGCGTGGCTATCGCATTGAATTTTCAGATGGCTTCATGATCTTTCATCATGACAAGCACTTGAAAGCGCCATACTTGAGAAGAGGCCTTATCAGGGCTTCATATCAATCAAATTAAAAAGCTGTAGCTGCAACGGGGTTGTCTAATTATTTATACTTCCTGTTAAAGATCTCAGAAAGCACAAAGGCATCGCGTGCCGAGCCGGGCTTGCTCAGCATTTCAGCATAACGGTTAGGTTTAACTACCCTACCTACATCAGAAGGGGCAAAAGCAATCTTTTGCCGCAATCTGGATTGCTTGGCGGCTTCCATGGCCTCTGCCGGCTTTTCCCAGGAAAGAGCTCTGGCAGGCTTGTCTTCATACGTGTTGTATTTGTTGGCTGCTGGTGCCAACGGAGGAAGCACCTTTTCCTGTACAAACTCCTGTGCCTGCTTTACCATTGGCTTCACAGTTTCTTTTGCCTGCTCAGCTTTTGGTTGCAGTTCCCGAAGAATGTCCTCAAAAGAAGTAACCGGCTGCGCTGGCCGTGCCTGTTGCTTGGGGCGTGGCAGGTTCTCCACCTGGTCTTCTCTTTTATTGGGAGATTTAAAAGCTTTGCGCCACTGTGTAATCACAAAATATGCGACTGCAGCAAGTATGTACAATATGATTTTATAATCTTCCATGGCTTTAGCTCCTTTATCAAATATAGCGAAGTATAGGTAAAAAGAAAAATGCCATATCTGCTGTTCTTTCTACAGCAGATGATTAAACCTTTCCGATACCGGGTGCTACACAGGTTTGCGTTGTCAAGCCTACGTCTTTCTCTAGGCACAAAGCTTGGCCTGCTTTTATTCCTCTTTCTTTTCAGAAATTGATAAAAAATAGCCTTTCAAAAAACTAAGCAATATAGAGTAGCAGGTATATTACCTTTACATAAAGTCTTCTGCTTAACAAGGCCTGTTATTATGAAAATTCGTCTTATTTTTGAGTTTAGGATGAGGTTTTTTCGCACCATAGAATGCAAGTTTCAAAATTAGAGATTAGAGGGTTTAAAAGTTTTGGCGACCGCGTCGTGATTAACTTTGATAATGGCATTACGGGCATTGTTGGGCCGAATGGCTGTGGCAAATCTAATATTGTGGATGCCATACGCTGGGTGCTGGGAGAGCAGAAAACTCGTAACCTGCGCTCTGACAAGATGGAGAACGTTATTTTTAACGGTTCCAAAACCAGGAAACCAGTGCAAATGGCCGAGGTATCCATCACCTTCGACAACAACAAAGGCATCCTTCCCACAGAATACTCTCAGGTAACTGTAACGCGTAAATACTACCGCAACGGCGACAGCGAGTATATGCTCAATGGCGTTACCTGCCGTTTAAAGGATATTAATGAACTCTTTCTGGACACGGGCATAGGCTCGGACAGCTATGCCATTATCGAACTGAAAATGGTGGATGAGATCCTGAATGATAAGGAGAACTCTCGTCGCCAGTTGTTTGAGGAGGCTGCGGGTATCTCGAAATTCAGGGTGCGCAAAAAGCAGACGCTGAAAAAGCTGGAGGAAACGGATGCCGACCTGGAGCGTGTAGAAGACGTGCTGCACGAGATCGGCAAGAACATGAAGACGCTGGAGCGCCAGGCAAAGCAGGCCATCAAGTACTTCTCGCTAAAAGATGATTACAAGAAGCACAGCCTGGAATATTCACGCCGCAACATATCCCACTACCAGCAGACGCTGGAGCGGCTGGAGCAGGACGTGCAGCAGGAAATCAGCCTGAAGGAGCAGTACATCACGGCTGTTACCACAGCCGAAGAAGCAATAGCGGATCAAAAAGAGGCTTTGAACGAGACGCAGGAGCAATTGGGTGAGATGCAGCGCTCCATGCAGACGCAGACAGCCAGGCTCCGCCAACTCGAGAATGACATCAAACTTAAATCAGAGCGTGCTTCTTACCTAAAGGAGCGCATGCAGCAGTTGCGCCAGCAAATAAGCCAGGATTCGGCCAACGTGGAGCACACGCAGGAAAGCATTGTGGCACTTCGGGATGAATTGCTGGAGGTGCAGGATAATTTTGCCGGCGCCGAAGAGCAGGTAGCCGACATGAAAGAGCAACTGCAGGAGGCCAATGAGCAGAAGGCGACGCTGCAGGAGGCATATCAGCACCTGGTACAACAGCAAAAAGCAAAGCAGAACGAAGTATACCAGCTCAACAAGTCCCTGGAGATTAGCCAGGTGCAGATCCAGAACATCAATCAGGAACTGGAGCGCCTGCAACAGCAACAGCAGAATGCAGACGAAGATGGCCGTATACTTCAGGAGCAGCTAAAGGAGGCTCAGCTTATACTGGAGGAGAAAACATCGGAGCTGGTGCGCCTGCAGGCAAAAGAAGAAACACTACAGCAGAACATAGAAGCGACAGAAGTCACTATCGAAGAGCTGAAAGGCCAGATGGTGGAGCTTAACCGCACTTTAGATTCCAGGCAAAACCAGTACACGCTTACCAAGTCCTTGGTTGAGAACATGGAGGGATTTCCGGAGGCGATCAAGTTCCTAAGCAAATCAGACAGCTGGAACAAGCCTGCTCCTCTCCTATCCGACATACTTGTTTGTGAGCCTGAATACAAGTCGCTTATAGAAAGTTACCTGGAGCAGTACATGAACTACTTTGTAGTGGATGAGCTGCAGGATGCGGTAGCTGCGGTGGAGCTGTTGAAGCAGGAAAATAAAGGCCGCGCTAACTTTATCATTCTTTCTGAGATAGAGGAACTGGAGCCAACGGCCACCTACAGCGACGGTAATCTGAAGGCAGCCTATGAATTTATGTCGGCTGACAAGAAGTATAGCAGTCTGATGAAGTACATGCTCCGCAATGTGTACATTACCGATGATGCCGAGGATGAACTGTACAGCAGCGACTACAAAACGATCATCCTAAAAGACGGTAGCGCCATCCGTAAGCCATTGAGCTTGTCAGGTGGCTCTGTAGGTGTGTTTGACGGAAACAGATTAGGCCGTAAGCAGAACCTGGAGAAGCTGGCAGAGGAAGTGGCCGAATTGCATGAAAAGGTGGAACTGATGCAGAGCCGCATCAATACGCAGAACCAGATCCTGCAGAACCATAAAAACGAGTCGGAAAGGGAAACGATTAAGGCGCTGGAGAAAGAGGTAAGCAAACTGCAGCAGGACCTGCTAACAGTGCGCATTAAACATGAGCAGCACCAGCAGAATATCCGCAACTTTGACCAGAAACGAGATGAATTGCATGAGCGCCTGCTGGACCTGCGCGAGCAAAGTATGGAAGTATCGCCTCAGGCCGAGGCAGACCAGAAAGAACTGCAGCGTCTGGAGGAGGAGCTTGCTGTTTATACTTCAAATTTGGAGCGGCAGCAAGAACAGATCGCCGTTGTATCCGGCAGGTTGAATCAGGAGAACATACAGTTTCATCAACTCAAAAACCGATTTGCCAGTTTGCAGCAGGAAATCAGCTATAAGCAGAAATCGGTGGAGACAAACCTGGAACGAATTGCTGGCTTGAAGCAGGAAATGGTAACAGCCGAGGCAGAGATCGCAGAGGCGGATACTTTTGTAGAGGACAATCAGGCCGTGGTGGAAAGTATGAACGAGTCGCGGCATGAGTTTGCACAGGAGCTCGAGGAAATGGAGAAAGCCTATTTCTCGCTTCGCGGAGAGATGGATGAAAAGGATAAGACCATCCGGGAACTGCAGCGCAAGCGCCAGAACTCTGATGAGCTGCTTATGCGCATGCAACAAGGCAAGACGGATACGCAACTGAAGCTGGTGGCTATCAAAGAGCGTTTAGCTGCAGAGTTTAATATCTCTGACGAAGATTTCGCCAGTCCGGTACCAGAGGAAGAACTGCTTATACCGCTCTCTAACGAAGAGCTTAGCGAACACATTGCCAGTGTAAAAGTGCAGCTCGACAAGATGGGGCCTGTGAATGCCATGGCTGCCGAGGCTTACGCAGAAATAGAGGAGCGTGACAAGTTTATCACAGAGCAGCGCAACGACCTTCTGAACGCAAAGAACATGCTCATCGAGACCATCAATGAAATTGATACGGTGGCAAAGGAGAAGTTTATGAGCTCGTTCAACCAGATCAAAGACAACTTTAAGCTTGTCTTCCGCAGTCTGTTTACCGAGGAGGATAATTGCGATTTGGTAATATCAGATCCGCAGAACCCCCTGGATGCCAAAATAGAAATTATGGCGCAGCCAAAAGGAAAGCGTCCGCTGACAATCAACCAGCTTTCCGGGGGTGAGAAGACTTTAACGGCAATTTCGCTGCTGTTCGCCATTTACCTGCTGAAACCAGCTCCGTTCTGTATTTTTGATGAGGTGGATGCGCCGCTTGATGATGCCAACATTGACAAGTTTAACAACATCATCCGTAAGTTTTCGAACGACTCCCAATTTATTGTGGTAACGCATAACAAGCGCACGATGGCCTCTACAGATGTAATGTATGGCATCACCATGATTGAAGCAGGAATATCTCGTGTTATACCAGTAGATCTGCGCCAGATAGCTTAATTTATTTTCAATTGTTACCTAAACAGAGAGAGCCGCTATCGATAGCGGCTCTCTCTGTTTATCACTTCTTATATCAAGATCAAGAGGTAGGTTTTTGAAAAAGCCTACAGCATCATGAGATAATTGACAACTGATAATTGTTACAGCACTCCTTGCTCCGGAAACTTGCCTGTCTTGGTACGGTAGAAGGCAAGTATTTTTTCCAGATCGGCCTCCATATCTCCTGATGGATAAATGGCAGGACCGATACCTGCTTCCTTTTTTGCATAATCCAGGTAGCCTAAAACAATGGGTACGTTAGCTCCTACTGCCACATGGTAAAAACCCCTGCGCCATCGCGGCTGGTACTTTCGGGTTCCTTCGGGTGTAACCATTACACACATGTCTCCGGGCGTTTTCCTGATGATGTTGATCATCGCATCCACCATTTTTGTGTTCCTGGAGCGATCTATGGGTAAGGCCCCCATACTTCTAAGCAGTGGGCCTACGATGGGCGCATCAACAAATTCTTTTTTGATGGTAAACCGAATGGGTGCATCCATCAGGTAAAAGGCTGCCCTCGCGTAGACTAGGTCCCAGTTACTGGTGTGTGGCGCGGCAATCATTACGCAGCGGCGGTGTTCGGGTGCAAGGTTTCCTTTCAAGGTCCAGCCGGAAGCCTTGAAATAAAGCTTTGATAAAAATTTAGCGATCATTTAGAGCGTCAAGTATAAACTCGCGGATGAAGATGAAAGTACTTATCCTATGTTAGCAGGATAGAAACTGTATAGTTACTCACATCTACGCTATTTTACAAGCCCTCCCGTATGGTTTGGGAAGTTCTACGCAAAAGATAGGCTTGTACTCCGAAACCCAGTACAGGGCCTAGCGTTACGTTTGCATTCTCCCCACTCCACTCGCGGTAATACCTGAAAGACAAGATTGGCTCTACAGAGATTTTTTCGTTTACGAACAAAGCATAACCGATGCCTATAGCCCCATCAAAAAGGTCGATATCGTCCCCTACCGACAAATTTAACAGGCCTGTCTTGAGCGTCATCTCTCCAAAAACGCCATTGTCCAAGTAGTACCTTACCAGCGGACCACCCAAAAGGTAGGTTCTTTTATACCTTTGCTGCACTTCGTCAACCGTCACCTTCAGATTTTCGTGCGCAAAGCCAAGATCTAGCCCTATGCCGAAGTCATTCATTACAAAGTAAGCTCCTTTGAAGTTGAGGTTCCCGATCAAACTGCTTCCCTCCTGGGGCACCAAGGGTTTGTCAAGCGAGTTAGAGGTCGCATAATAGGCCGCCTGTAAATTTCCTCCAATCAGTACGGAGCCATGTTTGATTTTAGCCTTAGCCAAAAAGCTTTTGTTTTCCTGACCAAAACTTGTGAATGTTAAAAGCAGGAATGATAGCAAAAGGGTGAAAGTGCGCATAAAAAGGGACATGTATAGTTTAATATGCATATACGATTTTAATACAAAAAGTTCTGAAATTTATCTAATGTACCATTTTTTGAATATAGCGCTCCATGTGCATGCCATATCTATAGCCTACATCAAATATTTCATCCGCTTTACGGAAGCTTGTCAGGCGGTAATACCGTAACTCCTGCGGCTCCAGGAGCAGGTCACACTGGGGTAGCCGAAGCTTAACCGTATTGCTGATGGCCAGCAGCACCGTACGCTCAATCATGCCCCTTAGTGTTGTGACATGGGCTTTATGGTTGATCGGGTTCACATGTACACCAATTTTGATGTCGCAGTTGTTGTAAAGCGGCTCTACAGGAAGGTTGTTCAACAGGCCGCCATCATTAAGCATTTTACCGTTGAACGAAATAGGCTGGTAAAGGATAGGAACGGCAGAAGAAGCCAGAAGAGGTTTGATCACCTCACCGGTTGAAAAGTATACCGTTATGCCCTCATTCATTTCTGCAGCGCTTACCACTACAGGTATCTTCAGATCCTCGAATTTTAACTGCGGCCCCAGGTATTTATTGTAAAGCTTTTCAACCTCATCGAGGTGCAAAAGCCCTGGTTTTCCGAAAGCCGGACGCATCACCTGAAAAACACTGAGCTCCTTTATCAGCTTCAGTATCTCATCAGGTGTATAGCCGTAGCCATATAACACGCCTGCTATCGCCCCTGAACTTACTCCGGATATCATGCTTATCTTTACTCCTTGCTCGTCCAGCGCCTTTAGAATGCCTAAATGGGCAATGCCTCTTGCGCCGCCACCAGACAGCGCAACTCCTATCCGCTTGCCCATACTACAGATCAGCCAGCTTAAAAGCCTCCTTCAGTCGAACACCTTTTTCAGTGTGCTGTACTGTGCAGCATTGATTGACGGCATCGTGCTCAAAGAAAAGAACAAGTTCCTCATCAGCGGCTTTTTTCAAGAAAGCCGCCTTTTCATCCAGCGTCAGCAGTGGTCGCGTGTCATAGCCCATCACGTATGGCAGCGGAATATGCCCCACTGAAGGAAGCAAATCGGCCATATAAGCCACTTTCTTTCCTTTGTACGGTATTATCGGCACCATCATCTTATCTGTATGTCCATCAGCATACAAGATATCAAACTGTGAAAAGGGAGAAGGTGCGTTAGGTTCTACGAACTGCAGATGACCGCTCTCCTGCATGGGCAGTATGTTCTCCTTCAGGAAAGAAGCTTTTTCACGTGCATTTGGTTTTGTTGCCCACTCCCAATGGTCCGCATTGGACCAGTAGGTTGCATTAGGAAATACCAGTTCAAGATCACCATCACTACTTTTATACTTAACGCCGCCACCGCAGTGGTCAAAGTGCAGGTGCGTCAGGAAAACATCTGTAACATCCTCTGTAGAAAAGCCGGCCTGCTTAAGCGATTTGCTAAGTGAAGTGTCTCCGTGCAGGTAATAGTGATTTAGAAACTTTGCATCCTGTTTATCGCCAATGCCGTTATCTATCAGGATCAGGCGGTCGCCATCCTCTATCAGCATACAGCGCATGGCCCAGGTACATAAGTTATTCTCATCAGCTGGATTAGTGCGTTGCCACAGCGATTTTGGAACGACTCCAAACATGGCTCCACCGTCTAACTTAAAAAATCCTGTGTCGATCACGTGCAGTTTCATAGTCTCTATCTTAAAGTATCTAAAGCTTTGTTAGGGTTATAAACAAAAAAATGAACCAGGTACACCAGCTATAAAAGCGTACCTGATTCATTTACTCCATCTTTTTGTAGGGCTTAGGCTTCTATCACTACTCCCATACTTGAAAACTTCTCTATGCGTTGCATCATACGCTCTTCCGTTTCGATGCCTTCTAACTCGTCAAGCAGCTTGATGATTTCTTTCTTCATCTTGCGCATCATCTTCTGCGGCTCTGTATGTGCTCCACCAAGCGGTTCTTTGATGATACCATCAATGAGCTTGTTCTGCAGCATGTCGGTGGCGGTGAGTTTGAGGGCTTCTGCCGCCTGCTCCTTGTAGTTCCAGCTTCGCCAAAGTATGGAGGAGCAGGATTCAGGAGAAATAACAGAATACCAAGTGTTCTCCAGCATCATCACCCGGTCGCCAATGGCGATACCAAGGGCTCCTCCGGAGGCGCCCTCACCTATGATGATACAGATAACAGGAACCTTGAGCATGAACATTTCCTTCAAGTTGCGTGCTATAGCCTCTCCCTGCCCTCGTTCCTCTGCCTCCAAGCCTGGAAAAGCACCTGGTGTATCGATGAACGTAACAATTGGCTTATTAAACTTCTCTGCCATCTTCATCAGACGAAGCGCCTTACGGTAGCCTTCAGGGTTAGCCATGCCAAAATTGCGCATCTGACGCTGCTTGGTGTTGCGGCCTTTCTGCTGCCCGATAAACATGATACTGCGTCCGTCTACCTCACCGAAACCGCCAACCATGGCTTTATCATCGCTGACCGTGCGGTCGCCATGAAGCTCAACAAACTTATCGGAGATGCCATGTATGTAGTCGAGGGTATAGGGCCTGTCCGGGTGGCGCGATAGCTGCACACGCTGCCAGCGGGTAAGGTTGGCATAGGTTTCCTTCTTCAGGTTCTTAATTTTCTCCTCCAGAGCCTTCACTGCCTCCGATACATCAACCTGACTGTCTTCGGCCAGTGTCTTCATCTCACGTAATTTGCCCTCCAGGGCAGCAATGGGCTGTTCGAAATCTAAAAGCATAAGTGCGTCTCTAGTTTAGACTACAAATTTAAGAGTTTCCGGCAATGCACGTAACAGAAGTATGAATTTATACTTCACAGAAAAATTAATTTATCTGTAAATGAATATGTTCGGGATTTTATGCAGCAATATAGGTTTAAAAAGATGCAAACCACTTGCACAATTAAATCCGTAAACATACCTTTGCATCACTTTAACAGATAGTGTTGGAGAGAATTTTTTGGTCTGGTAGTTCAGTTGGTTAGAATGCCGCCCTGTCACGGCGGAGGTCGCGGGTTCGAGTCCCGTCCAGACCGCTTAAAGCGAGCGGATCTGAAGTGTATACTTCAGATCCGCTTTTTTATTTGCTATCAGTTACCTGTTGTTATTTCCTCTTACCCCTCTCTGTCTATACTTGTAGCGATCTGTAGTGGAAGGCAACTGTTTGACTTTCTGATTCCGGCTACTATTTTAAATACTTCCTTATTGGCATATACCTCTCTTAGCTGACAATATGGTGTGCTATACTTTATAATTTGAATTAGAGCTTCATCAGCAGAAACAAAAAAGGTCCGGTTGCCATGGCAACCGGACCTTTTTTGTTATAAAGTATTAAAGATTAAGACTCGTGGTGGTTTAGTATACGGTGTCCCCCTTCTACCAGGTAACTGTCGCGCTTGAACAGTTCGATATCTGATTTCATCATGTCTTTAACCAGCGCTGCCAGATCATACTGCGGTTCCCAGCCAAGCTTTGTCTTCGCCTTGGTGGCATCACCAATCAAAAGGTCTACCTCTGTTGGTCTAAAGTAGTTTTTGTCTACACAAACAACTTCTTTTCCAATTTCTACCTGGTAATCCGGATTACTGCAGGCGCTAACGTAACCTTTCTCGTCCACTCCCTCGCCTCTGAACTCAATAGAAATGCCCATTTCAGCAAAAGCCATCTTCACAAAATCACGCACAGTAGTAGTTACTCCGGTGGCAATAACGTAATCTTCAGGCTCATCTTGCTGCAGGATGCGCCACATGGCCTCTACATAATCCTTAGCATGCCCCCAGTCGCGCTTGGCGTCCAAGTTACCGAGGTACAGACCATCCTGCAGTCCCATCGCAATACGGGCGGCGGCACGCGTAATTTTTCTAGTTACAAACGTCTCACCTCTTAGCGGTGACTCGTGATTGAACAGAATTCCATTGCAGGCATACATGCCATATGCTTCGCGGTAGTTTATCGTAATCCAGTAGCCATATAATTTGGCCACAGCATAAGGAGAGCGCGGGTAGAAAGGCGTAGTCTCTGACTGTGGCACTGCCTGTACCAAACCATACAGCTCCGATGTGGAAGCCTGGTAGATTCTGGTTTTTTCAGTAAGGCCAAGTATACGGATCGCCTCGAGTATTCTCAGTGTACCTAAACCATCGGCATTTGCGGTATACTCCGGAGAATCAAAGCTCACTTTCACGTGGCTCATAGCCGCCAGGTTATAAATCTCGTCTGGCTGCGTCTCCTGAATAATACGGATAATGTTAGTGGAGTCTGTCAGGTCACCGTAATGCAGTTTAAAGTTAATGTTCTTTTCGTGCGGGTCCTGATATAGGTGATCGATACGCTCTGTATTTATCAACGAGCTGCGGCGCTTAATGCCATGTACTTTGTATCCTTTGCTAAGTAATAGCTCAGCAAGGTATGCACCGTCCTGACCGGTTACACCGGTTATAAGGGCTGTCTTCATTGGGTAAGGGTTAGTAAATATAGATGAATTGATAGATGGGTATATATACTAAACTTCTACAATTTTGTTTTTGAAATCAGCATAAGCCAGTGCAATTCCTTCTCTTAAATTTGTGGAGTGCCTAAAGCCCAAGCTATGCAACTTCGAAACATCCATCAATTTTCGGGGTGTACCGTCTGGTTTTGACGTGTCGAATTCCAATTCACCCTCAAACCCGGTAATTTCTTTTACCAGCAGTGCCAGCTCCTTTATAGTTACGTCCTCTCCAGTACCAACATTCACCAGCTCTCTTCCGTCATAATTTTCCATCAGGAAAAAACAGGCCTCAGCAAGGTCATCGGCATACAGGAACTCCCGCTTAGGGCTACCTGTGCCCCACACTGATACTGTCTTAGCGCCACTCTCCTTCGCTTCGTGAAATTTGCGAATTAACGCTGGCAAAACATGGGAATTCTGTAGATCATAGTTGTCATTATATCCATATAGGTTGGTGGGCATAACGCTAATGAAGTTGCAACCATACTGGTCACGATAAGCTTCACAAAGTTTGATTCCTGCTATTTTAGCGATAGCATAAGGCTCATTGGTCGGTTCAAGCGGTCCTGTTAAAAGGTACTCTTCCTTAAGCGGCTGTGGCGCCATCTTTGGGTAGATGCAGGAAGAACCAAGGAACATCAGTTTTTCTACGCTATTTACATAGGCAGCATGTATGATGTTAGCCTCTATCATCAGGTTATCGTAGAGGAACTCTGCCCTGTAAACATTGTTAGCGTGAATGCCGCCCACTTTGGCAGCCGCCAGAAACACATACTCAGGCTTCTCCTGTTCAAAGAACTGCCCAACAGCCGCCTGGTTTCTTAAATCTAATTCGCTGGATGTACGGGTGATGATATTAGAAAAGCCTGCAGCCTCTAGCTTACGGACAATAGCGGAACCAACCATACCTCTATGGCCAGCCACATATACTTTAGAATCTTGATGCATAAATGATGTTAACGTCAGATAGGTGTTTTACGCTACATTATTCGTTTCCACCACGGTTTTGTTTCATTATCTTCTGCATAATATCCGTAACCGTAGCCATAACCGTAGCCATAGCCATACCTAAGCTTCTCATAATTCACATCATTGAACAGAATAGCTGTATTTCTTACTTTACCCGACTCTATCTGCAGCTGAAGATTTATGAGAAAATCTTTGATGGTGTAGTCCTGCCGAACCATGAAAACGTTAGCATCGGAAATTTGCATCAGTTCCAGTCCATCAGAAAGTATACCTACGGGCGGCGTGTCCATTACGATATAATCGTAGCGCTTCTTTAGTTCTGCAATCAAATCAGACATGCGTTTGCTGAGGAGAAGTTCAGAAGGGTTAGGCGGAATGTCACCAGACGGCAGCACATGCAGGTTCTCCTGAATAGTAGTGCACAGCACCTCATCTAAACTTGCATAACCAGCAAGGTAATTACTCAGGCCATTGCTGCTGCTCACTCCCAGGTCTGAGTTATTGTTCGGCTTACGCATATCAGCGTTTACCAGCAACGTACGCTCACCGGATATTGAAATAATGTACGCAAGGTTCTTGGCTGAAAATGTTTTTCCTTCGCCACTTATAGAAGAGGTTATAACCAGAATTTTACCTTCACCCGGAATACTTTCATCCATACTTGTCATGTACCGAAGATTTGAGCGCACTGTCCTGAAAGCCTCCGCCATAGCGGATTTAGGGCTCAAGTTTGCCAGTAGGTTATCTTCTTTTGAGTTATGCCCAACCATCCCAAGCAGCGGCAAGGAGGTAAACTTAGCGATATCCTCTACAGTGTGGATTTTGTTATTCATCAACTCCTTAGCGAATATAAAGGCAAAAGGAAGACCTAAGCCTATGATAAGCGCAATACCGTAGTTTTGCAGGGGTTTGGGAGCAATCTGATCCTTTACTGAAGCTTCACGCAGGATAGTAACATCTGAAGTATTAGCAGCTTTTGCAATACCTGCCTCTGCCCGCTTCTGCATTAGGAGCACGTACAGACTTTCGCTTAGCTCGTATAGCCGTTGGATATTAATTAACTGCCGCTCAGATGAAGGCAGTTTTTGTAACTCCGCCGTAGCAGAACGAATTCGTTGATTAAGATTACGTTGTGTCAGATCGTTGGCCGCCTTTAAACTGCTAAGATTTTCTCTCAAAGAAGCCCTTACCTCCTCCAATTGCTGCCGCTTCACAATAATACCCGGATTGCTCTGCCCCTGGTTGTTCGAGGCTACATTCAATTCGGTTTGTAGCGTCACCAGTTGTGAAACAAGTGTATTTAGTACTGGATCGCTAATGCCTAGCGTAGCAGGAGCCTGAATCTGTGCACTTGAGTTTTCTTTGCTTAAATAATTTGTCAGGTAATCAAAATACCTGTCGCTCATCAACAATTCAGCACGCTCCTGTTCCAGTGTTTGTACTTCACCAGCAATCTGAGCACCCAGTGTACTCAGGTCCATCGCAGAATTTCGCTGCTTGAACTCCTCAAGCCTTGATTCAATAAAATTTAAGGAATCGCTTATTTGCTGCAATTGGCCATCTATAAAGTTAACCGTATTCACAGCATCTGCATTTTTGATGGCCAGGTTATTTAACCTGTAAGTCTCCATCAAGGCATTTAAATAGTCAATGTCTTTCTTTGGTGTTTCGCCAGTAAGAGTCAAGGTTAAAGCAGAAGCATCTCCTCCATAAGGAGCAACTTGTAGTCCGGAAGCATAGCGCTTTGCCAGGTCATTCAATTCATTTAACCTGAATAGCACCTCGTTCTCCTTAAAAGGCTCAGGCTTAAGCAAGTTGATGGTAAAGGTAAAGCCTTCTACCTCGTATGGCTGGCCAAACTTAAATTTTCGATTCCCGAATGCATTGTTCCACTTCAAGTGCTCAGTGAACAAAGAATAGGTCTCATCAGCATTTAAGTCTATACTGAAGGTAACATCATAAGGAGTATCAGCTGAAGTTGTATCAAAGGCTACTTTTATAGGTGCATCAGAGCCATATGCTTCCAGCAATTTCACATTTCCCTGCACATAATAGCTGACCTGAAAGTCTAAATTCTCTAATGCTTTGTATGCAAGGGTTTTGGTTTTCAACAAAATGGATTCATTCGTTAAACCCTGAGCTCCTTGGTATAAATCATTGCCGTAAAGTAAGGCCGCAGCTGTTCCGCCTTGTGCATCATTTGACACCATCACAGATGATGTTATCTCATACTTTGGAATAGTATAACGATTGACTAAGTACGCCGCAAAAAGAGCCATTGCAGCACTCAGTACAAATAAATACCATTTCGAAATTACAGAGTTCAGAACGGCTTTAAAATCAATGAAGCTACTTTCTTCAGAATTGTATTGTGATTCCAAAATAGGTTTAGTTATTGATTCTAGTAAACAAGATTACTGCAGAGGCGATGATACCAAAGCCTAAAGAGAAGGTTCCTAAAACATTTTCTCTAAAGAACTTAGCAGGTAGTGGATCAACAATGATCATATCATCAGGCCTCAGGTAAAAATTAGACATCGCTAAAGTATTGTCATTTAAAAGGCTAAAATTATAAAGCTTAGCTTTACCTTCCTCATATCTTATAAGTCTAACTCTTCCACGATTTGCATAATCAGAAAAACCTCCAGCAGATGCAATGGCTTCTAATAAATTGAAATCATCCTGATACGTGGTAAATTGACCTTGTCTGCTCACTTCGCCAATCATAGTGTACCTAAAGGTTAACAGGCGTAGATTTACAGTCGGATCGGCAAGAAAAGGTTTAAGTGCTTCAGTCACTTTATCACGTGCTTCAGGCATTGTAAGACCGGCTACCTGCACCCTACCTACTACAGGTAGCAGTATGTCTCCTGCTGCATCGATGGTATACCCACTAAGAACAGGATCATCAGTTCCGGATACTACTGAAGGCGTATTTAAAAAATTATATTCATCCGGCGTGGTGCTCTGCACCTTCAGCGACAATACATCACCGGCTTCCAAGGTATAAATTGGCTTCTGCAACGAAATTGTCTTCAGGAGTTCATCGGCATTGCCCTGGTTTTTTATTTCAGGGTTCTCCTGCAGCAGGATCAACTTTTTCTGGGGAACACAGGAAGTGAAGAAGATCAGTCCCAAAAGTATACCCCATGCAATTAAGGTGTGGCGCATTATATTTTTCTTATTCAATTACCGGAATTACAAGCCATAGCGCGGCTGTAACCATATTTCAAATGGTGAAATTATGAAATTATTGTCTGAGTAAATATTTTGCCAGCAATTAAATTTGAAGCTCTACACTAAAATTGTACCTGGATTCCATTGGACAAAGTATAAACAAACCTTGTTACAGGAACGATTGGCTCATCCTCGAATGTACCGCTGAAACCTGCCTTGAAAGAAAGCCGGGTATTTAGTTTGACCTGTAAAGCTACGTCCCCACTTACACGGTTACGCCATTTATCGATCATTTCGGCATACCCAGTTTGGTAATAAACGATACCCTCGGCACTTACATTGCTGTTTAAAGCCGCCTTTGCGCTTATATAGTTTGTTGACTTCAGCATATCGGAGTCCGTAAAGTTGTTCTCCTCATCAGGATCTTCCCACGTCTCATGCTCGTGCATTATGCCTGTTCCCACATATATGCCACTGTTCTCTCGCTTCAGCAGCCTATAACGCAATCCACTTCCTGCCAAGGTACGAATCTCAAGTCCTCGGGCTTTGTCTGTTTGCACCTGTGTGAACAGTTCATAGGACAAACGCCTTTTCCGCAGCAGATTTACCCGGAAATGAGAATACCCGTTGCTTGCAACGGTATTGCGCAATTCATCTGAATCGTAGTTCACCAACAGGTAATTGTAAAAATTGAGTAGCAGGTAGGAATGCTTTTCTGATACATAGGCCACATCCCCGTTGAAAGTAAGCTGCAGGTAGTTGTTTGGGTTGTTCTTGCCCGCATTTCGGTTAAACATGGAAAAGTTAAGGCCTACTTTGCCTGTAAAATAATCGGCAGAGTCCCTCTCAACCCGCGAACGCTCCACATTTAGGATCTGGGCGCTGGCAGAATTAATTAATAACAAGAAAGTTAAGAGAAAAAATAAAGCTGTTCGAGAGGCTGCTTTAAACGGCATGAGCGTATTATATAGAATCAACAAGAATTTATGTGAGAAAACATTTTGGATGCCTTTTCACTTATTAAAAGGTAGTGCTTTTGGCCTAAAGCCGTATTAAAAACTCGCAATGACTGTAAGAGTCACTAGCACAAAACTAGAGTATATAAGTTAAAATTCACATCAACCGCCATGCAAAGAGATTCAGCAGCGTTGGTTCTGGCGCTTCGGGAGACAGCAGCCAGAATAGCAAAAGGTGCCCGTTACGAGTGGGGTCATATGGGAAGTTGCAACTGTGGTCATCTGGCGCAAACCATCACAAGGTACAGCAAGGGCGAAATACACGGGGCAGCTATGTGGCGCTATGGCGACTGGCGCGAACAACTCAGGGATTACTGCCCTCAAAGTGGCTTGCCAATGGACCAAATTATAGATCACATGCTGGATTTTGGATTCAAAAGAACTGAGCTGGCACACTTGGAAACACTGTCGCACCCCGCAGTAACAGCCAGGTTACCAGTTGAACGTAAATACCTGAAGCATAATGTAAGGGATGATGTGGTTCTTTACCTGAACACATGGGCAGAAACCCTTGAGGGGGAAGAAAAGCCAAAGAATAAGGTAAGGGAGCTTGAAAATGAACTTCTTCTCGCTTTATAAATATTAAACCGTAAAATAAATTATTTCATAGCTTTGGGCGTAATTCACCTCCCAAATAACTATGAACAAAGCCCAGATAATATCCGCTGCTGAGGAATATGTGAAAGAACTACTTTCCGGTGAAGGCTCTGGTCACGATTGGTGGCACATATTGCGTGTTTGGAACAACGCCAAGCACATCGCCGGATACGAACAGGTGGATACATTTGTCGTAGAGTTAGCGGCCCTTCTTCATGACATAGGAGACCATAAGTTTTATAATGGCGACGCCTCTGTTGGACCACGTATGGCCCGGGAGTGGCTAGAGTCTCAGCTGGTTCCGGAGGAAATAATAGCCCATGTGTGCAGCATTATCAGGGACCTCTCCTATAAAGGTGCCGGTACTAGCTCGGCAATGCCTACTATAGAGGGGCAGGTAGTGCAGGATGCCGATAGGTTGGATGCTATTGGAGCCATCGGCGTAGCTCGTGCTTTTGCCTATGGCGGCCATAAGAATCGCGAAATGTACAATCCTGCTATCACACCCGTTCTGCACAACTCGTTCGAGGAGTATAAGTCGAGTACAGCCCCTACCCTCAATCACTTCTACGAGAAGCTTCTGTTGCTGAAGGACCGCATGCATACCGAAACGGCTAAAAAATTAGCCGCACAGCGCCACCACTTTATGGAGCAGTTCCTGGAGCAGTTTTACGCCGAGTGGAATGGTAACCGCTAATCATCTCCTACGCGTATAGAATGCAAGGCAGCATGAAATTAGACTAGCTAACAGAAACTTAATACTTATCTACCACTGCATGGAGATTCCATTACTCTCAGATATTGTGATTATACTTGGGTTGGCAGTAGTGGTGATTCTGCTTTTCCAGCGGTTTAAGCTTCCCACCATACTTGGTTTCCTGGCTACGGGTGTTATTGCCGGTCCTCACGGACTTAGCCTGATCAAGGCAACGCACGATATCGAGATTCTGGCAGAGATTGGTGTTATACTGCTGCTCTTTATAATCGGCATGGAGTTTTCGCTTAAGCAGCTCGCGCTGATAAAGCGAACAGTTTTGCTGGGTGGCACTACACAGGTGCTTGCCACTATCGGACTGGTATGCGTCGTGATGGTGTTATTGCGCTACTCCTGGGCAGAATCAGTTTTTATGGGCTTCCTGATTGCCCTTAGTAGCACAGCCATTGTTCTGAAACTACTGCAGGACAGGAGCGAGATCAACAGCCCGCAGGGGCGCGTAGTGCTGGGCATCCTTATTTTTCAAGACATCGTGGTGGTGCCGATGATGCTGCTGGCTCCGCTAATGGCCGGGGAATCAGAGGATATTGGCACAGCACTGCTGATAATGGCGCTGAAGGGCATATTTGTGATTGTGTTTGTACTGGTTAGCGCCCGCTACCTGGTGCCGCGCCTGTTGTTCCTGGTGGCACAGACTAAGAGCAAAGAGCTTTTTATACTTTGCGTGGTGGTTATTTGCTTTGCAGTTGCCTGGCTTACGTCCAACCTGGGACTTTCACTAGCACTTGGTGCGTTTATGGCTGGCTTAATCATTTCAGAGTCAGAATACAGCCACCAGGCCACCAGCAACATTCTGCCGTTCCGCGAGATTTTTACCAGCTTTTTTTTCGTTTCAATCGGTATGCTGCTGGATTTTGGCTTTATGCTGCAGAACCTTCCGGTTATACTTCTTTTCTCTGTCTTAACATTTATTCTGAAAGGGACGGTTGCAACGCTGGCCGCTCGTATTTTACAATACCCTATGCGTATTTCCCTGCTGGTCGGGCTGTCGCTGTTTCAGGTAGGAGAATTTGCCTTCATACTTTCTAAAACGGGATTAGCCAGCGGATTGCTTTCTGAAGAAACATACCAGTACTTTCTGTCCGTTTCGCTGCTGACAATGGGCGTGACGCCATTCATCATTGGTTCGTATCGCCAACTCGCGGACTTTATTGCGAAACCAATATCCTCCTCGAACGGAGATTCCGTCTTCAGCAACGAAACGACAGCAGCACATGGTGACCTGCCAGACCTTAACGATCATATTGTAATTATTGGTTACGGCATTAACGGCCGAAATGTGGCCAAGGCTGCCCGCCATGCAGACATTCCGTATGTGATTACTGAGTTGAACGCCGTAACGGTGAAGCAGGAGCGAAAACTGGGGGAGCCGATTGTTTACGGGGATGCCGTTCACCCAATGATCCTGGAGCACATAAATGTGCAGAAGGCGCGCGTGGTGGTTATCGCCATATCAGACCCTGAGGCAACCCGGCGTATCATTGCCACTGTGCGCGGTATTTCAGACAAAGTACACATAATCGTGCGAACGCGCTTTGTGCAGGAAATGGAGGAAAACTACCTGATCGGGGCTGACGAGGTGATACCGGAGGAGTTTGAGACGAGCATCGAGATATTCACCCGCGTGATGAACAAGTACCTGATGCCACGGGATGAGATAGAGCGCTTTACGCAAAAAATTCGCTCCGACAACTACGACATGCTTCGAAGCCTGGCCTCCGGACGCATACCCAATAACTCAAAGATAAGCCTTGATCTACCCGATATAGAAGTAGCCAGCCTGCGCGTGTACACCAACGACAGCGACATTATTGGTAAATCGTTGCTGGAAGCAAACATCCGCAATCGCTTCCAGATTACCATAGTAGCGATGAAAAGGGAAAGGGAAACTATCTTGAATGTAGATGGACACACCCGCATTTTAAGGGGCGATGTGCTTTATGTGGTCGGCAAGCCGAACGATGTAATGCGCTTTAACGATTACCTGAAAGACAGCTTTTAGCGAAAGAGAAGTATACTACAGCTGCTCCATCACCTCCTCTACCCTTTTCTGCACTGTGCTGTAGCCGGCGTTAAATTTCTTTATTGCGCCTTCCGTCCACCCACGCCAAAGCAGCAGATCTGTTTTAGGGTTTATCAAATCAATAATCAGTGTGCCTTGCTTAAAGAGGTCTACGTTGCGGTAACCGGGCATATCAGAGTGGCCGTAAGTATAGCGATAGCCGCCCATGTAACCGTAGCTGTACCCAAACCCCTTAGCGAAGTTCTCCGGCTTGTCCTTTTCCAGCGGCACCGAAACACTCACATCATATGCCACCAGCACATCCGGATTCTGCGCCACCTTTGTATAGCCTCTTTCCTGTAGTTCCTGCTCAATGGCCTGGCGCAGGTGTTTGTTTAAGCTCGCGCTGAACCCACGGTCATAAGCAGCTTCGGCCGGTGGAACATCCTGGTACCAGGCATAAGTCTTATAGCTCCTCAGGTTTGTGGCATAAGGTGCTTTAATAGCATTCGCGCCAAGCGAGGCTGAGGTGGTCACGCAACTGGGTAAGTATAGCAGGCTAATAAGCAGTAGGAGAAGAAGGGGGAGCTGACGTGTGTGCTTCATAGTTTAGGCGTGTGACAGTAGCTAAAATGCTTTTCTAGTAGTTCTGGGCCATACTTTTGCCGCTTTAAATATACACAATTGATATGGATAGCCAATTGTTTTGGATCCAAGCTACAAAGAGCAGGCTATTAATGCCAGCATAGGTATGGGATAACTCATTGGCTTTTTACAAAGTATAGCTACTGTACATTTAAAGGTTTAGAATGAAATACATAACTGCCGAAGAGGCCCTTTCAAGTATAAAATCAGGCAACCGTGTTTTCCTGCATGGCAGCGCCGCTACGCCTCAGCACTTAATAAATAAGTTGGCCGAAAGAGCCCATGAACTGCGTGACGTGGAACTGGTAAGTATCAGTACCTTCGGGGAGATGGCCTGTGCCGATCCCCGCTATAGTGAGGCTTTTTTTATTAATTCCCTTTTTGTCTCCGCTAACGTACGGGAGGCGGTAAACAGCGGGCGGGGCGACTATGTACCGATCTTCTTAAGTGAAATTCCACGGCTTTTCCGGTCTGGCATTATGCCCTTGGACGTAGCTATCGTGCACGTGTCCCCACCCGACCGCCATGGCTTCTGCTCTCTGGGCGTGTCTGTTGACATAGCGAGGGAGGCTGTTAAAAGCGCCCGGCACGTAATAGCACAGGTAAACCCTCAGATGCCGCGTACGCATGGTGATGCACTCATCCACACCAAACGCTTTGACGCGCTGGTGCAAGTGGATGAACCATTGCCGGAGGTGGACTACAGCCAGAAGATAACAGCCGTAGAGGAGAAAATAGGGGCTTATGTCGCAGAATTGGTTGAAGACCAGGCCACGCTGCAGTTAGGTATTGGCGGCATTCCGGATGCAGTGCTCCGCTGCCTCACCAACCACAAAGGACTGGGCATCCACACCGAGATGTTTTCCAACGGTGTACTGCCTTTGATTGAGAGCGGCGTTATTACTAACGAGCACAAAAAAAAGCACCGAGGGCGTGTGGCTACCGGTTTTATAGTTGGAAACAGGCGCCTCTATGATTTTGTGGATGACAATCCTCTTATTACCATGCTTAGCTCCGACTATGTGAATGATGTAACGGTCATCAAGACGAACCCGAAAATGACGGCCATCAACAGCGCCATCGAAATAGACTTAACCGGACAGGTTGTTTCTGACTCAATTGGCACCTACCAGTATTCAGGCATCGGCGGGCAAATGGATTTTATTCGAGGGGCGGCTTTGTCTAAGGGAGGCAAACCTATAATTGCCTTGCCCTCGGTCACACATAAAGGCATTTCGCGCATTACGCCGTTTCTGAACCAGGGTGCGGGTGTGGTAACCACAAGGGCGCACGTGCATTACGTGGTAACAGAGTATGGCGTGGCTTACCTGTACGGTAAAAACTTACGGCAGCGGGCACAGGCATTGATCAACATCGCACACCCCGACCACCGGGAGCGCCTGGAGCAGGAAGCCATTGCACGCTTCAGACACTTATAGCGGGCACAGAAGCAACATTAGAGAGTCCCTTTGCGTGTAAGCACTATACTATATATAAAAAATAAAACTATGGCAGACATATCAACTCATGTTCCCAATCCACCGCCTAAATGGATTGAAAATTTTGCAAAGTTCGGCCTAACCGCCAAAGGTGTAGTATACTGCCTGATCGGCATTATCGCCTTCATGGCAGCCTTCGAACTGCAGGGCAAAACAACAGAAAGTGCGGGAAGATCAGGTATATTAAGAACTATACAGGACCTGCCGGCAGGAAATGTGCTGCTGGGTATTGTGGCGCTTGGCCTTTTAAGCTACGCCATCTGGCGCTTCATCCAAGCCTTCAAGGATACGGAAGCCAAAGGAAGCGGTGCGGAAGGAATTGGAAAACGACTGCGCTATCTTTTCAGCGGGCTTATTTACGGCGCTTTTGCCTACTTAGCCGCCAAGATCGTATTAGGCAGCGGAGGCAGCGGTGGCGGTGATTCGCGCGAGACGCTTGTTTCCAAACTGCTTCAGCAGCCTTTCGGTCAGTGGCTGGTGGGTATCGTTGCCGTGGCAACCATTGCAGCGGGCTTATACCAGATTTATTACGGCTACTCGGAGAAGTATAAGAAGAAAATACAAAGCGGAGGGTTGAAGCACGATATCGAGCAAAAGATGATCCGTGCCGGTAAAGTAGGATATATTGCCCGTGGTGTTGTCTGGATCGTTATAGGGTACCTGTTCATTAGAGCCGCTTTGCAATCCAATCCGCAGGAGGCAGGCGGAAACACAGCTGCTTTCCAGTTCTTAGAGAACTCCACTTATGGTTCCTTTATACTTGGTGCCGTGGCACTGGGATTGATCTGTTACGGTGTGTTCATGTTTATGCGTGCCAAATATCAGCCCATTCATACTTAACAAACTGTTTTACCAGATCAAAGCCAGCCCCTGTAGTTCATATACTGCAGGGGCTGGCTTTTTTATGCGTAAACCGGCCTCTGCATGAAGTATAAAATGCAGGGCCAGTTTCCCGTCGATATATTGTTGTAACATCAGATTCAAAACATTAAGGTAATATAATTTTTCTTTGAATAAAAAGGCTTTACAGCACTTTAAATATGTTTTTTTTATCATCCGGGAATAAAATTCAGATTCTTAATCATACATTTGTTATTACTGTAGTTGGCTAATCCCAAACACTGTTTCTGAAGCATTTGCACCTCCTATCTTACTACTAGTCAGCTTAGTGCCTAAAACAAACTAATGAAGAATACCCCCTTTAAAATTTTTATACTGGACGATGATATCTGGTACAGCGAATTGCTGGAATATAACCTTTCGCTCAACCCGGATTATGAGCTAAAGAAGTACCACTCCGCTAAAGACTGTTTAGGTAACATGCACCAGCGCCCAAACGTCGTGACACTGGACTATTCTTTGCCAGATAAGAACGGAGCTGAAGTTCTGAAGAAAATAAAAGAGCAAAACCCAGATACGCAGGTGGTGGTAATCTCCGGGCAGGAGGACGTGGCAACCGCAGTGGAACTGCTGAAACTTGGTGCTTACGATTACATCGTCAAAGACGAGGATACACCAGAGCGCCTTTGGAACACCATTAACAAAATCAGGGAAAACGTTTCGTTGCGACAGGAGATTGCCCATTTGCGCGAAGAGATCGGGCTAAAGTATGATTTCTCCAACTTTATACTTGGCAACAGCGATGTGATGAAGAAGGTGTTCACTATGATGGACAAAGCGGCCAAAACAAACATTACCGTATCCATCACAGGAGAGACAGGTACAGGAAAGGAACTGGTTGCTAAGGCCATTCACTACAACAGCTCCCGAAAGAAACTCCCTTATGTGGCCGTGAACGTGGCAGCAATCCCAAAGGAGCTGATTGAGAGTGAGCTTTTCGGACATGAGAAAGGAGCCTTTACCGGCGCTGCCTCCCGAAGGCTGGGCCGTTTTGAGGAGGCGCATAAAGGCACTATATTCCTCGATGAGATCGGCGAACTGGACATAAGCCTGCAAGCCAAGCTGCTACGCGTACTGCAGGAAAAAGAAATTACCCGCGTGGGCGGCAACAGCATTGTACCGGTTGATGTGCGCATTGTGGTGGCGACACATAAAAACCTGGCAGAGGAAGTGAAAAACGGTAACTTCCGAGAAGACTTGTACTACCGGCTGTTAGGACTTCCCATTCAGCTCCCCCCGCTCCGCGAACGCGGAGCCGACATTATCGTGCTGGCAAAATCGTTTGTGGATGCCTTTGCCAGCGTAAATAGCATTGGCAAGAAGACCTTTACCGCTGATGCCCAGCAAAAGCTGCTTTCTTACAACTATCCTGGAAACGTGCGCGAACTTAGGGCCGTTGTGGAGCTTGCCGTGGTGATGTCGGAAGATGACAAAATCAAATCAAGCGACATTAACCTTAACACCACCAGCAACAACAGTGATTTCCTGGCTCAGGAACGAACCCTTAAAGAATACTCCACAGAAATCATTCAGCGTTACCTGGACAAGTATGAGGGCAACGTACTGCTTGTTGCGGATAAACTGAATATTGGCAAATCCACCATCTACCGAATGATTCAGAACCAGGAGTTGAAAATAAGTTAATAACAGGCCCTCCGCAGTGCTGCGCGTATACTTGCATTAATATTAAGATTACACTATATTACTTAGGCAAATTGCATTACCTTTTCTTTGCAAGCGCCAGTGTTATAATTGTTACCTCTGCCTCAAATGCTTACACTAGATCTCTGTTAAATTAAATGGAAATGGTCGACATACAAGAAAACCTCCAGCAACAGCTGCAGGAAGAGCGCCAGGCCAGGTTGGCAGCGGAAGCATTGGCTGAGGTGCGGCAGCAGGAGCTTGAGCACCTGAAGAAGTCCTTACGCACACCGCTATCTTCTCCCTGCACCATGGCACAGTGCTGGCTGCTGCAGGGTCTGTCTTACGCAGGGGCCGTTACCGATGCGTCGGGCTGCATCCTAGGACTTAACGAGGGCTTTCGTGCGCTTTTCAGTCTTCCGGAGTCCATTGATTTCTATGTAGGCCAAAACCTGGCTAACCTGGACCAGTATACGCTCCTCTCCTACTCTGATGAACATCCTGCGCCCTCACGCCATTCGGCATTTGAGGAGGCTAAGCTGCCTGATGGCACCGTGTTGGAGCGTGAAGCTTTGCCCTTGTTCGAAAATAACCTGCGCGTAGGCACTGCCTGGTTTTACCGCGACATCACCTCTAAGCGGCAGAAGCATAGCATGATGGAACTGCAGTCGGAGTTACAGGAAGAGTATCCCAACCCGGTACTGCGCCTGAGCTTTGAAGGTGACATTATTTTCGGGAACCGCGCCGGCCATGAATTCCTGCAGAAACGGATTACGCCGCAACGGTTTGATGGCTTAAAGCGCTTGTTCCGCATGCACATTTCCAGCCTGAAGCTAAATTCAAAAGCAGAGCCAGCTTATTTTGAATCGCATATTGCCCGGCGCCACTTCAACAACCTTGTTATTCCTATTCCGGATAAGGGCTATTGTAATATCTACATGTCTGACATAACCGAAAGGCGTCAGGCTGAGGTAGCACTGAAGGAAAGCCAGAACTTCATACGCAACATTGCGCACACTATCCCCAGCATTGTCTACATCTACGATATAGATGATGACAACTGCATCTACCTGAATGAGCAGGTACAAACCGTGCTGGGCTATACTGCCGAAGATATCAGGGAAATGAACGGGCAGTTTATGGGCTCTGTGGTGGCACCCGAAGACAACAGTAAAATTTTCCGGCAGACGGAAACTATGCGGGTTGCCAGAGACGGTGACATTGTAGAGTTAGAGTACCTGGTGCAATGCAAAGACGGCACCTTGAAAACGCTTTATTGCCGTGAAAGTGTGTTTAAGCGGAAGGACAACGGCCAGGTGAAGCAAGTTATCGGCTCGGCTGAGGATGTAACGAAAGTGCGCCAGCAGAGCCAGGAGTTGCAACGGCAGAAGGACTTTTACGAAGCCATCCTAAACCATATTCCTTCGGATGTGGCCGTTTACAATAAAGACCTGCAGTTCCTGTTCCTGAACCCTGCTGCCGTAGGAGACCCGGTGCTCCGCGAATGGCTCATCGGTAAGTCGAACGAAGAATACAGCAGCTTCCGCAACATCCCAGTCGAGCGCATGGAACTACGCAGCAGAAACCTGCAGCAAGTGCTGCAGGACCAGAAGCGTGTGGAGTTTGAGGAGAAGCTGATCGACAAAAACGGAAACGCTACCTACCATATCCGGCGCCTGAACCCTGTTCTGGATGAAAATGGAGAAGTGCAGCTGATTATCGGCCATGGCCTTACGATTACAGAGCTGCGCAGAGCCCAGGAAGAAATTTTAGCGACAGAGGCAAAGAACAGTGCTATCCTGGCAGCGATTCCAGACCTGATGTTCATCAACGATGAGCACGGCGTTTACCTGGATATGAAGAATGTGGACCAACAGCACTTGCTGGTGCCCAAGGACGAGCTAATCGGCAAGAACATGTACGATGCCTTGCCTGAAAAACAGGCAGCGCAGATAATGGAGCTTGTTAGAAAGGTGCTTGCAACCGGCAATTACGAGAAGTTAGCCTATGATCTGGACTTCCTGGAAGGCAAGAAGCACTATGAGGCACGCATCCTGAAGTATAGCGAGAAAGAAGTTCTGACTATTGTAAGCGATGTAACCGCCGAAAAGGAAGTATACCTGGAGGTGCAGGAGAAGAACGAGTTCATCCGACAGGTGCTGGATGCCAGCCCGAGCTTGATCTATGTGAAAGACGGAGCGGGCAAGTACATTATGGCGAACCTGGAGTTTGCCAGGCTCTTTAACAGGAGTCTGGACGAAATAATTGGCTCAGGCGGACTGGAAATTCACCAGGATGTGGAAGAGGCGCAGTTCTACATCGACGTGGACCAGCAGGTGATCAGGGAAAACAGGGAAATTAAACTGCAGGAGCGCTACACAAGCCCAAGCGGAGAGGTGAAATGGTTCAATACCACCAAGAAGCCCATCACCACCAGCAACGGACAGGTGCACGTGCTGGGCATCTCCACCAACGTAACGGAACAGCGACAGGCAAACAAAAATCTGCAAAACAGCGAAGAACTGCACCGCCTCCTGTCAGAGAACTCCAAAGACATGATCAGCCTGCATAATCCTGACTCCTCGTATATCTACGTATCGAAGGCGGTGGAGGAAATGCTGGGCTACACGCAGCAGGAAATGCTGCAGATTTTACCGCGTGAGGTTGTACACCCGGATGATTTAGACATGCTGAAGGAAGCAGGTTACTTTAAAGCCATCAAGCAAAAATCAAACGCAACGCTGGAGCACCGGGCTATCCGTCGCGATGGTTCAGTTATCTGGGTAGAAACAAACCTAAGACCGATTGTAGATGAAAAAGGGCAGCTAACCAAGATACAGACATCCGCACGGGATATAACAGCCCGCCGCCTGGCCGATGAAACGATCAAGCGCAGCGAAAAGAAATACCGCGACCTGATCAACTACAGCCAGGCCTACATCTGTACGCACGACATGCAGGGCGTAATTCTGTCGGTGAATCCATACTTGCTGAACATGCTGGATTACCGCTCGGAGGAGATGATCGGCCGTTCGCTGTACGATTTCTTCCCGAAGCAGCACCAGGATAATTTTGAAGTGTACCTGCACCAGTTCGACGGTAAAAACGTGCTGGATGGCGTACTCACACTGCTCAACAAGGCAAATGAAGAGCGCTACCTGTATTACCAGAACTACAAGGTGGAAGAACCGGACATGGCTCCTTACATTATTGCCATCGCTCAGGATATTACCGACAGAATGCGCACTGAGCAGCAACTGAAAAAAGCAAAGGAGGCTGCTGAGGAGTCGGCGCGGGTGAAAGAGAACTTCCTGGCTAACATGAGCCACGAGATCCGAACACCAATGAACGGCATTTTGGGCATGACGGGTCTTTTGCGCAAGACCCAGCTTAGCGACACACAGGTAAATTACCTGGGCATCATCCAGCAATCTGCCGACAACCTGCTGGTGGTTATTAACGACATATTGGACATTGCCAAAATTGAGGCCGGAAAGCTGGACCTGGAGGAGATTACTTTTAACCTGCAGGATGCCGTGCAGGCGGCCTATCAGACATTTATTTACAAAGCAGAGGAAAAGGAAATTGCTTATATCCTAAAACCGCTGAAGCTTTCACATCCTGTAGTAATTGGGGATCCTTACCGCCTGAACCAGATCCTGCTGAACCTGCTCAACAATGCCATCAAGTTTACCGACGAAGGAAGTATAACCCTTAGCTGCCAGTTGCTGGAAGAAAGTGCGGATGCGCTCACATTGGAGTTTGCCGTTTCGGACACGGGCATAGGAATTCCGGCATCCAAGGTGAATTACATCTTTGAAGGATTTACGCAAGCCTATTCCAGCATCACACGCAGGTATGGCGGAACCGGGCTTGGCTTAAATATATGCAAGAACCTGGTGGAGATGCAGAAAGGCCGCATCTGGGTGGAGAGCCATGAGAAACGCGGAAGTATTTTCAAGTTTGTGCTCACCTACCCGAAATCGATGGAGAGCGAGCCTGAAGTTGTGGAGAATGAAATTGACTTTGGAAGTCTGGGTAAAATAGATGTGCTACTGGCGGAGGACAACGAAGTAAATATCTTTCTGGCTGAGTCAATATTAAATGGTTGGGGGGCACAAGTGGATGTAGCACGAAACGGACGAGAGGCTGTGGAGTTAGCCGAGAAAAAGCGGTATGATGTTATTTTGATGGACATCCAGATGCCAGAACTCAGCGGAATCGACGCTACCCAGTTTATCAGGGAGTTCTCTGATAAGGCAAAAGCAAGTGTTCCGATTATCGCGCTCACCGCGAATGCACTTAAAGGAGATGCTGAAAAGTACATACATGCCGGCATGAACGACTACATCTCCAAACCGTTTGAAGAAGACAAATTATTTATGAAGGTCTCTGCCCTGTTGCCACAGCAAAGGTCGCAGGATTCAATTAACCAGGCTGCATCAGCTACTAATTCTATGCAACAGGCAAGTTCTCCCCCCCTTTACGACCTGACACTTTTGGAAAAGATGTCCCGGGGCAACGAGGTATTTATCAAGCGGACAAAACAGCTGTTTATTGATACAGTGCCTGCCTGTGTATCGGAGATGCAGCAGAAGCGCAACGAGGCCGCTTGGAACGAAGTAAGTGGGCTGGCACACAAGTTAAAGCCAACCATTGATACCATGCGTATCGAATCGCTTAAAGAGGTGGTGAGGCAAATTGAAAGTGATGCGAAGCGGCAGGAAGATTTGGCCAGGGTCAGTAAAAATATTGATTTGCTGACGGATGTGCTGAACAAAGTAGTCGACCAGTTGCAAAGCGAATTAAACTAACAACTAAACTTCTACAACAAAGGCCCTGGTTCTACAATTGGACCAGGGCCTTTGCTGTTTTCAGTCAGATCCGTTAACATTCAACGGATTGATTATACTTGTACTGGCTTTAACCTATACTTATTTTCTAGGGCTGCAGCAACTCCACTTGCGTTGCTGCCTGCAAGAATGCCTGCGCACTTACCCTATTTCTATAACCTCTCCTCTTGATTACGTAATAAGGGGTAGTTTAAAGTTCAGCTTAAAGTACAACCTCAATGCAGCACCCACAACTCGAGAACCTATCTGAGCTGGTAGCCTTGCGCCAGGAAATCCATCAGTTTCCGGAAGTTTCCGGCGCGGAACAAGGTACGGCAGCACGTATTGTAGCGCATCTGCAGCGTTACCAGCCCGACGAAGTGCACACAACTGTAGGAGGAACAGGAGTTGCAGCCGTGTTCTATGGAAAGCAGCCTACTGAAGGGCCAACAGTGTTGTTTCGGGCAGAGCTGGATGCGCTCCCTATCGCCGAAACAAACCATGATCTTAGTTACTGCTCCACAGCAGAAGGAGTTGGGCACAAGTGCGGGCACGACGGACACATGGCCATACTTACAGGTATGGCCAGCCTGCTGCACCGCCACAAGCCAGCACGGGGAAAAGCAGTGCTGCTGTACCAGCCAGCGGAGGAAACAGGAGCCGGTGCCTTTGCCGTGCTCCAGGACGAGCGAATGGAAAGATTAAAGCCTGATTTCGTTTTCGCCCTGCACAACCTGCCCGGCGTTAAGCTGCACCAGGTGGTCATCCGAAACAACGTTTTTGCAGCAGCCTCCACGGGTATGGTTATAGAACTGCACGGCAAGTCCTCGCATGCGGCCGAACCTGAAAATGGGTTGAACCCAGGTAAAGCGATGGCTGAGATCATACTTGCCTTCGATCAGATTATACAGCAAAAAGAGCAGTTCCGCGACCTGGCATTGCTGACCGTCATACACGCTAAATTAGGCGATGTGGCATTTGGCACCAACCCTGGCTTTGCCACCGTAATGGCTACACTACGCGCCTATCAACCAGAGGACTTTGCACTGCTAAAGCAGTTGGCAACAAGGATTGTGGAAGAGCGGGCAGCAAAGTATAGCTTGTCGCATACCATAAGTTTTGTAGAGGAATTTCCGGCTACCGTCAATAATGCAGCGGCGGTGGACGTTGTAAAGAAAGCGGCGCAGCAACTGAATTTTGATGTCCGGGAAGCGGTGCATCCGTTCCGCTGGTCCGAGGATTTCGGGCATTTCACGGCCCAGGCGCCTGGTGCCTTGTTTGGGCTTGGCTCCGGTATGGGGCAACCGCAACTCCACCACTCCGACTACGATTTCCCGGATGAAATTATACCCACAGGGGCTTCCCTGTTTTACCAGATTTTCCAAGCACTTCAGACTCCATAAACCCATATGTTCCATTCCTCTTACATAGAGATAAGTAAATCAGCACTTCAAAATAATATCGCCTTCATAAAGCAACTAATCGGGCAACAGGTTCAGTTTTCCTCTGTGATAAAAGGCAATGCCTACGGCCATGGCATTGAGCAGTTTACTTCTATTGCCCAGGAAAGCGGTGTAGACCACTTCTCTGTTTTTAGTGCGGACGAAGCGCAGCGCGTGCTGCAAACCGTATCGGCACCCACTACCATCATGATCATGGGCTACATTGACAATCAGGAATTGGAATGGGCTGTAGCACATGGCATCGAGTTCTATGTTTTTGAGATGAGCAGGCTGGAGGAAGCCGCAGGCGTAGCGAAGAGAATTGGAAAACGCACCCGGATTCACCTGGAGTTGGAGACCGGCATGAACCGCACGGGTTTTGAGGGAGAAACGCTGGCACGGGCAGAAGCGGCGCTGGAAAAGCACAAAGATTTTTTAGAGCTAAAAGGACTTTGCACGCACTTCGCGGGTGCCGAAAGTATACAGAACCACGACAGGGTAATGGCACAGCAGGAAAAATTTCAGCAGCTAACCCAGCGCCTGCAGCGTAAAGGTCACATTCCGGTACAAAGGCACACCGCCTGCTCTGCCGCCATGGTAGCCTATCCCCATACGCACATGGACATGGTTCGCATTGGCATTATGCAGTACGGTTTCTGGCCCAGCCCCGAAACGTATGGGCAGTACATGGCGCAGCAGCAGGATAAAACAGATCCGCTTCGCCGGCTCATCAATTGGAAGAGCCGCGTGATGAGCCTGAAAACAGTGCAGCACGGGGAGTATATTGGTTACGGCACCTCCTATCAGGCTCCCCGCAAAATGACGCTGGCTATTGTGCCTGTAGGCTATTCCTGGGGCTACAGCCGCTCCCTCAGCAATGTGGGCAATGTGCTGATTAAAGGCATGCGGGCCAGTGTGGTTGGCATTGTAAACATGAACGTGATGATGGTGGATGTAACGGATATCCCTGGCGTAGCCAAAGACGAGGAAGTGGTGTTGCTGGGCAGGCAAGGCAACGAAAGTATAACCGTGGCCTCATTTGGGGAGCTTAGTACGCAGCTAAACTACGAATTGCTCACCCGGCTTCCGGTCAACATCCCCAGAATTATCGTTGCTTAGCCTACTTCCGGTCGCAGTGCTTAACTTATGTGATTCAATTATCGAATGTGATAATTCCTGTTCCTGCTTCAGCTCGTTGCAGCACCTTTGCTATACTTGCCAAGCATACTCTTAAGTTGTAACTTACTAGGTATAACCCAACAACTGCACCATGAATTCACCAAAGTGGCTCGACAGTATCCTGTACCCGTTTGCGCACCATACCTTGCAATTGCCACAGGGCCGGATGCATTATGTAGACGAGGGAACAGGAAACCCCATCGTGTTTGTACATGGCACGCCCACCTGGTCTTTTGTTTGGCGCCAACAGATAAAGTCTTTAAGCAGGCAGTACCGCTGCATTGCACCAGACCACCTCGGCTTTGGTTTATCGGATAAACCTGCAGACTATACTTATTCGCCGGAAGTCCATGCGGATAATCTGGAAAACCTGATTGAGCACCTGCAACTGAAAAATATTACCTTGGTGGTACATGATTTCGGAGGACCCATCGGCCTGCGATATGCTCTGCGCCACCCCGGGAACGTAAAAAACCTGGTAATTCTGAATACCTGGATGTGGGGGTTGGAAGAGGAAAAGACGATGATGAAGATCAGCAGGTTTATGAGCGGAAGCGTTGGCCGCTTTTTATACCTGCAGGGAGGCTTCTCGGCACGTGTGCTCCTGCCACAGGGTTATAACGAAAGCAAGCACCTTACCAAAGATATTCGCCAGCACTACCAGAAACCGCTCTCCACCGCTGCAAACCGCAGAGGCACGTGGCAATTTGCCAAGGCACTGCACGAATCCAACTTATACTTTGCAGAGCTGTGGGCGCAGCACGAGCAGCTACGCAAAATAGACAAACTCATACTTTGGGGAGAGAAAGATAAACTGCTGCCCCTGCGCTTTCTCGATAAATGGCAGCAGGCTTTTCCAGAGGCAAAGGTCATCAAACTGAAGGCAGGACACTTTCTGCAGGAAGAAAAAGGGGGCGAGGTGGCAGATGTAATAAAAGCTCAACTGCAGGCAAAATAAAAAGCAGCGACTAAGTTAAAACCGGCCGCTGCTTTTCAGGAAGTATAAAGTCTAGTTCTTATGCCGCTCCTGCAGCACTGCTACTACATCTTTCAGGCTTAGCCCCGAAGCAGAGAGCAATACCAGCAGGTGATACAGCAGATCGGCCGCTTCGCCCTTCATAGTATCCAGCTTTCCTGCTACGGCGTCAATAACAGTTTCCACCGCTTCCTCCCCTACTTTTTGGGCAATTTTGTTGATGCCCTTGTCATACAAAAAATTAGTATAAGAGCCTTCTACAGGATCAGACTTCCGCTGCTGAATCACCTCCTCCAGCTGGGCAATAAAGCGGATGGCGGCAGAACGGGTAGCGGCCTCTTCCTCCCCGAAACAACTGGTGGAGCCGGTGTGGCAGGTAGGGCCGTTTGGTTTCACTTTGATGAGCAGCGAATCTACATCGCAGTCGCGCATGATACTCACAACCTCTAGCGTATTGCCCGATGTTTCACCTTTTGTCCAGAGGCGGTTTTTGGTACGGGAGAAAAAAGTTACCAGTCCCTCCAAACGCGTCTTGTCCAGTGCCTCCTGGTTCATATAACCTAACATCAGCACCTGACCTGTTATATCATCCTGTATCACGGCTGGCACCAGGCCGCCTGCTTTTTCAAAGTCTAATTCCACTTCTTTTTTGTTTTTGGTTATCAGTAAAGAGTGCTGAGTATTCATTCACTCAAACACTCAATCACGCATTCAAAATTTTATCCGGACGTCTACACCCTGCTCTTTCAAGTATGATTTCAAGTCGGGGATGGCCAGTTCGCGGAAGTGAAAGAGGCTTGCAGCCAGAGCGGCATCGGCATGCGCTAGATTGAATGCATCTGCAAAATGCGCCATACTTCCGGCGCCTCCGGAGGCAATAACGGGAACAGAAACTGCTTTGGCAACCGCTCCTGTAATGTCAAGGGCAAAACCTGCTTTGGTGCCGTCGTTGTTCATACTTGTCAGCAGAATTTCACCTGCCCCCAAATCCGTCACCTGTCTGGCCCAGTCCACGGTGGCGTGTTCTGTTTCGATCGTTCCTGCACGAGTGAATACTTTCCAGCCTGTCGCGTCCGTATGCTTTGTATCTATGGCCACCGTCACGCACTGACTGCCAAAGTGCTTGGCGAGTTCGGCTACCAACTGCGGGTTCTTGATGGCGGAGGAGTTGACGGACACTTTGTCAGCCCCAGCATGCAGCAGCACTTCTACATCGGCCACGGCACTGATTCCGCCGCCCACTGTGAATGGGATATCGATATGGCGGGCAATGTCTCGTACGAGCGCGGCAAAAGTCTTGCGTTCTTCGTTGGTGGCCGTTATATCGAGGAACACCAGTTCATCGGCGCCCTGTTCGGCATACCACTTCGCCAGTTCCACGGGGTCACCCGCATCACGTATGTTCTCGAACTGCACGCCTTTTACCGTACGGCCGTTCTTAATGTCGAGGCAAGGTATAATGCGCTTGGTTAGCATAAAAATCGCTCTAAGTCTTTTAATTCTATAGTGCCCTCATAGATGGCTTTCCCGATAATGGCGCCGGTTACACCTATTTCCTGCAGTTCCTCCAGGTCCTGTACGGTTGTTACGCCGCCACTGGCAATCACGTCGGCCGCAGGCAGCGTCAGCTTCAGGTGACGGTAAGTGTTGGTGGAAGGGCCCTGCAATTTACCGTCTTTGCTAACATCAGTGCAGATAAAAAGTCTGGCCCCCGTTTCCAGGTAGCCCGACATAAACTCCTGCAGCGGGTATTTGCTCTCCTCGGTCCAGGCGCTGATGGCAATGTTGGTGCCTTTGAAATCAGCTCCGATGATGATCTTATCAGGACCGTAGGTTAGCAACCAACTTTTTACCAGGTCCGGCTCACGCACGGCTATACTTCCGGCCGTAATTTGGGCAGCCCCGGCATCAAACGCCTGCTTCACCGCCTCCTCCGACTGTAAGCCTCCGCCAAAGTCGATGGTGAGGCTTGTGTTGGCGGCTATACTTTCCAGCACGTGCAGGTTTACGGGTTTGCGGGCACGCGCGCCATCCAGGTCCACCAGGTGCAGGCGCTTAATGCCGTGGCTCTCGAAACGCTTCGCTACCTCAAGTGGATTGCTGTCGTAGGTGGTTTGCTGGGCAAAATCGCCTTCGGTGAGGCGCACACACTGGCCTCCAATCAAATCTATGGCTGGGATTATCTCCATCATAAGGCTAAAAAGTTCTTTAGGATTTGTGCGCCGGCAGGTCCACTCTTCTCGGGGTGAAACTGCGCGGCGTAAAAGTTCTTGTACTGCAATGCAGCTGAAAATGGCTCGGGATAAGCAGATTGGGCAATGGTATACTCACTTTGCGGCACATAATAGCTGTGCACATAGTAAACGTACTCCTGTTCAGGTATGCCCGCAAAAAGCGGTGAGTTGAGCTGCTCCAACTGGTTCCAACCCATGTGCGGCACTTTCAGCTCTGTTTGGAAACGCTTTACCTGCAGCGGGATAATGCCCAGCAATTCTGTGTCGCCCTCTTCGGAGTGCTGGCACAGCAACTGCATGCCCAGGCAAACCCCGAAGAACGGCTGCTCCAGCGTAGGCAGGAGCTTGTCCAGATTGCGCGCCTTAAGCTGAGCCATAGCCGAGGAAGCCTCTCCCACTCCCGGAAATATAACTTTATCAGCCGCTTTGATCGTCTCAAAATCGCTGCTCAGGTTAGCCTGCACGCCCAGCCGCTCCAATGCAAACAGAACCGACTGCACATTACCTGCTTTATAATCAACTATAACTAAGTTCATCTATTTAGATGTTAGATATTAGACGTTAGACATAAGACCTGAATTGAGTATTATAATTTGCTCCTTTAAGTTGAAGAAACACCTTACAAATTCTTTCTTTCGAAGTACCAAAATATAATCCTGTGCATCCCCACATCCTGTAAATCCTGATTCAGACAACAAAAAAAGCCTGACTCTGTTCGGAGTCAGGCTTTTGGATATGTATAGCTTATACGTTTAGCAAATCCATAGGCAGGCGGCTCCGAAACTTATGCTTCGTGCATGATGATGGTGCAGATGAGCCTGTGTGCCTTTCATGATAGGACAAAGATATACGTTCTGAAGTATAAAGTACAGCCAATGCGGAAAAGTTTTCATCACAAACATGCCTGCACTACAACAACGTGCCACTTAGGATGCTGGCCGCAATGGAGAAATAGATGATCAACCCGGTCACATCCACCAGCGTTGCCACGAAAGGGGCTGATGAGGTGGCGGGGTCCAGCCGCAGCTTTTGCAGCAGAAACGGGATCATAGAACCTGAAATTGTTCCCCAGAGTACAATACCGATCAGCGATAAGCCGACGGTTACACCAATAAGAGTGGCATAATCGCCGTAATCATAAAAGCCTGCCTGCTGCCAAAGTATAATGCGCAGAAATCCAACAGCACCAAGTATAATACCAAGCAGCAAGCCCGAAAAAACTTCTTTCCTCATTACGTACCACCAATCTTTGATACCGAGTTCCTTGATGGCCATGGCACGCACAATGAGGGTGGCGGCCTGTGAGCCGGAATTGCCGCCGCTGGAGATAATGAGGGGTATAAACAGCGCCAGCACAACCGCCTGTGCAATCTCCTCCTCAAAAAAGCCCATTGCTGAGGCTGTAAGCATCTCCCCCAGAAACAAAATAAGAAGCACACTTGCCCGCTTGCGCACCAGCGTGAGCAGCGGCGTTTCGGTGTACGACAGCTCCAGGGCTTCCAAACCACCGAACTTCTGAATATCCTCCGTATCCCTGCGCTCTATTTCGTCAAAGATATCGTCGAAGGTCACAATGCCCACCAGCACCCCCTTCTCCGACACCACCGGCATTACGGCGCGGTCATACTTATTGAACTGCTCAATGGCCTCTTCGCGGCTCATAGTTGTTGTGAGGCTCAAAAACTGGTAATCCATCAGCGACTCCACCGTCTGCTGCTCCTCTGCCATCAGCAGTTTACCGATGCGGATATCGTCTACCAGCACATTGTTTTTGTCCACCACATACACATGGTTCAACGTCTCCGCTTTTTTCCCATACTTCCTGATGTTATCCAGCGCCTGCCGCACAGTCCACCCTTTCTTTGCCTGTATGTAGTAAGGCGTCATCAGGCGGGCTATACTTTTCTCCGGGTATCCCAACAGGTTGAGCGCGATACTTTTCTCCTCCGGCGAAAGCAGGTTGATGGATTCTTTGATCAACAGGTCCGGGAAGTTCTCAAATATCTCAGTTCTGTCGTCCGGAGCCATGTTCTCCAGCATGGCAGCTGTGTCGGTGGAACCCAGTTTCTTCAGAAGCTCCTCCTGGTTGGAGTAGTTAAAGTAGGTAAACACCTCCGACTTAACCTCGCCCGGCAGCAACAGGAAAGCTAGCAGCCGCTCCTTCTCGTTCATCCCGCCCAGTACCTCTGCAATATCGCTGGGGTGGTTGTGCCTTAAGTCTCTAAGGTTTATAACTGTGCTGACTTGATTCATATTGCGCTGTACTTAGACATGCTAATTCAGGTTAAGGCCGACGGCAAGCCCTACCCAAGGCTTGTGCTGATAAATCCAGTCATTTCTGTTTTCGTCGAATAAATGATCTATACCGACAGCCAAACCTAATGTAAAGTTATTTATTCCTACAATTCCGGCTACTCCGTTTAGCAAAACCACTCCTTCGTATTCATATGGTGTAGCTCCCTGTGTTACCCACTCATTCATAGTAGTTGCGCCTAAACCAGAGAAGAAACCAACGCTATAGCCAAAGTGATTTTCGCTCTTGTGGAAATCCCCTACAGGTGTAGGCCTATACTTCAGTCGGAATATGTCTTTACGGGCTCCTATATAAATAGCTCCCTGAAAGGTTGTGGTGAGCTGCTGCGGAAAGCCCGAAGTACCTGGTCGATATTTAAAGGGGATAGTTAGCACATCTAAATCAAATGATGATTTAGAGAAAGTGTATACATGCTGCACAGGACTATGCTGTACTTCCGGAACAGCAATAACTATATTTGAGGCCGTATCTGTGTTGAAATATCTCCCCTTATCACGCACAGTAGACAAAATAAGGGTGTCTTCCTCCACATCTACATAGGCTCTGATTGCTGCACTTCCTGTAGAAGTCACTTTAAAAATGCCAGACGAAAATTCATACTTCGGGGACTCCCTAAGAGAAGCACAGGAACTAAAAATCAATAGCAGCAAAAAACAGTAAAGAGAATTATAAGATGTAGCTTTTTTTCCCATCATCCTTCTTTAGAATTCAAACAAATGACTTTTGATCTGATGAACGATAAAATTTCGGCAACAAGTGAAAACCAAAACGCCTGCTCCTTGTACAGGAAACAGGCATTTTAGATTCAACTCTTTACAGACATAAAATAATTGGACTTCTCTTTTAACCAGACAACAATAAGATCTGCCATGTCGCAACTTCAAACTACATTTACAGCAGATTAAACTTAGAAGCTTTCCCGCAGCTCAAACGCCTGGCGCATGCGCTGTATCATTCGCTCCGACTCCCGGAAGTCAACGGTTTGCTGTGCATCTGAAAAGGCTTTCTCCGGTGTCTGGTGCGTTTCGTAGATCACACCGTCTGCACCGGCCATTACAGCCGCCAACGACATCTGCTCCACATAATCACGCAAGCCAATGCCGTGCGACGGGTCTACAATCACCGGCAGGTGCGTTTTTTCTTTCAGCACCGGAACGGCGTTCAAGTCCAGCACGTTGCGGTACGCATTTTCGTAGGAGCGGATGCCGCGCTCACACAACATGATTTTCTCGTTGCCATGCGAGAAGATGTACTCCGCCGCCTGCAGCAACTCTTCCAGCGTACCGGAAATACCGCGCTTCAGCAGCACCGGCTTCTGCGATTCTCCAAGAGAATCAAGTAAGTTGAAGTTCTGGCTGTTGCGGGCGCCCACCTGGAACACATCCACATAGTCAATCATCTCCTCAATCTGAGACACCTGCATCACCTCGGTAATTACCTTGATGTCATTTTCGCGGCAAATGCGGTGGAACATTTTGAGGCCGTCCATGCCCATACCGCGAAAGGCATAAGGAGAGCTGCGGGGCTTGAAAACGCCGCCACGCATGATCTTCACATTATTCTTTCTTAGGTGCGCCACCACGCTCTCAATCTGGGCCTCGCTCTCGATAGAGCAAGGGCCGGCCATGAGGCTAAGGCTGCCCTCCCCGATGACCACGCCATCTCCTAAATCGATGCGGGTAGGGTTTACGCGCCACTTGCGGGAAATAAGCTTGTATTCCTCCGATACGCGGTGAATGTCCGCCACGCCCGGCAACTGGCCGATGTGGCGGATGTCGAACTCTTTTTTGCCGATGGCAACCAAATAATGGGCCTCCTGCGTCTGCACCTCGTTGGCCTTATAGCCGATTGCCTTCACCTGCTGCAGGATATTCTCCTTCAGCTCCGCCGGAATTCCTTGCTGGAGTTGTATGATCATGTTAGTTTCTGATGCTTTGGATGAATGATGATATGTTCTCTTGCAGGCTTCCCTCCTGCGTTAGCGCCTTTACAAAAGCACTGCCGATGATGGCACCGCTGCCATGGTTGCAAGCAGAGGCAAAGGTTTCGCGGTCGTGGATGCCAAAACCGATAACGCCGGGGTTCTGCAGTTTCATGCCTGCCACGCGCTGGAAATATGCCTGGCTCTGCTCTGCCAAACCGATCGTTTTGCCTGTGGTGGAAGCCGTAGACACCATGTAAATAAAGCCATTGGTGTGGCTGTCTATTTCACGGATGCGCTCCTCCGGTGTCTGCGGTGTGATGAGGAACACTTTGCTCAGGTTATACTTGGCAAACAGCTCCTTGTACTCCTCCACATACTCGCGCAGCGGAAGGTCAGGCAGAATAACGCCGTCTATGCCTACTTCACTTGCTTTTTGGCAGAAGGGCTCCACCCCATACTGCATTACCGGATTCAGGTAGCCCATCAGCACCAGCGGTATCTGAGTTTTCTGCCGTATATCCTGCAGCTGCTCGAACAACTTGGAAATGGTCATGCCATTTTGCAGCGCCACCGTGCTACTCTGCTGAATGGTGGGTCCATCTGCCAACGGATCAGAGAAAGGCATTCCCACCTCTATCATGTCCACGCCGTTTTTCTCCAGTTCGAGTATGATGGCTTCCGTATCGTTCAGGTTGGGGTACCCAGCCGTAAAGTATACCGACAGCAGCCCCTTCGGCTTCTGCTCAAAAAGGTTTCTGATTCTATTCTTCATCGAAATTGAAATGCTTAAGGTAGGTAGAAAGGTCTTTGTCGCCACGGCCCGAAAGGTTGATGACTACAATATCCTGGGGCTTTGCCTGCAGCCGCTCTAGCACTGCGAGGGCGTGTGCTGTTTCCAAAGCCGGAATTATTCCCTCGAGCCGCGTCAGCTCCAGTACCGCCTTCAGCGCGTCATCGTCGGTTACGTTTTCAAAGCGAGCGCGCTTGCTAACGAACAGGTGCGCGTGCATCGGGCCAACACCAGGGTAATCCAGACCGGCAGAGATAGAGTATGGCTCCGTTACCTGTCCGTCCTCTGTCTGCATCAACAGCGTACGGCTGCCGTGTATGATGCCGTCTTTCCCCAGCACTGAGGTAGCCGCCGACTCACCGGTGTCAACGCCCTTGCCAGCTGCCTCCACGGCCACCAGCTCCACTGTTGGCTCATCGAGGTAATGGTAAAATGCCCCGGCGGCATTGCTGCCACCGCCCACACACGCAATCACGTAGGTTGGCAGTTCAGTACCCTCCTTCTCCAGCAGCTGATACCGCATTTCCTCTGAAATCACAGATTGGAAGCGTGCGACCATGTCCGGGTACGGGTGTGGACCAACTACTGATCCAATGATGTAATAGGTGTCTTCCGGATTATTAATCCAGTCTCGGATAGCCTCATTGGTGGCGTCCTTTAAAGTTCTGCTTCCGCTGGTAGCCGGCACTACCTTAGCGCCGAGCATTTTCATGCGGGCAACGTTCGGCGCCTGGCGCTCAATGTCTACCTCGCCCATGTACACAATGCACTCCAGCCCCATCAGTGCGCACACGGTAGCCGTGGCCACGCCATGCTGGCCAGCACCGGTTTCAGCAATAATGCGTTTCTTCCCCAGCCGCTTTGCCAGCAGTACCTGACCAATGGTATTGTTAATCTTATGGGCACCCGTGTGGTTCAGGTCCTCGCGCTTCAGGTATACTTTGGTATTGTACTTCTCCGACAGGCGCGGGGCAAAGTATAATGGCGTTGGCCGTCCCACGTAATCCTTCAGCAGCTTTTGCTGTTCTTCCTGAAATTCTGGCTGCGCCATGATAAGCAAATAGTTCTGACGCAGCTCCTCCACATTGGGGTACAGCATCTCGGGCACGTAGGCCCCGCCAAACTGCCCATAAAAACCTTTTTCGTTAACGTGATAGCTCATTTTTAGAGACGTTAGATGTAAGACGCTAGATTCTAAACTTGCACTAGCTTTATTATGTACACATAAGCACAAGATTAAAACTGCGCCATGCTTAACTCTACAATTTATTTGTTTCTGATCAAGCCAAACAGCTCATTCAGCGTTTCGATGTTCTTCAGCCCCGGCTCCTGCTCAAAGCCACTGTTCACATCAATGGCAAATGGTTTTGGCCGGACTTTATCCAGGTGCGGCACGTTTTCAAGGCTGATCCCGCCGCTCAGGAAGTATGGCTTTGGTGACAGGTAGCCTTGCAGCAATTCCCAATCAAAGGGAATTCCGTTGCCGCCATGCTCTTTGCCCTTCGTGTCGAACAGGAAGTAGTCTGCGCAAGACTCATAGAGCAGCGTGTTCTCGAACACAAAACGGTCATCGACCGAAAACACCTTAATCACCTCCACCTCGAGCGCCTGCACCTCCGCGCACTGCCTCGCCGACTCGCTGCCATGCAGCTGCACCGCGTCCAGTTTAAACCTGGCTACAGTGGCTTTGATGGTGTCAGTCGTGGCATTTACAAACACACCCACCTTTTTTATACTTGCCGGTAGTTCGGCCAGCAGTTCAGGAGTGATATGGCCCTCGGCGCAGCGCTTGGAGTTTTCGTAAAATATAAAGCCGATGTAGTCGGGTTGTAGCGCCGCCAACTCCCGCAGGTTCTCCGCTTGCCGCATGCCGCATACTTTTATTTTCATACCTCTAAGTATAAATGCTTAGCTTCTCACCAGTTCCCCGGCCTCTAGCTTATCGCGCAGCTGCCGGTACTCACGAATAAAATCGGATGCGGCACGCTCAGGGCGGCTGTTGTACATAAAGTTCTCCCCAATCAGAAACCCGTTGAAACCAGCCTGTCGCAGCTCCAGCAAAGTTTTGGGCTGACTGATGCCGCTTTCCGAGATCTTCGTCATACCTGACGGGATGTGGTGCGCCAGCTCAAACGAGGCATTGATATCCGTTACAAAGTCTTTCAGGTTGCGATTGTTTACACCCACCACGTTTACATTTTCAGAAAGTGCGGCGTCCAACTCTTCTTTATCACGCACCTCCAGTAGCACCTCCAACCCGAATGAACGGGCAAAAGCAGCCAGTTCTTTCAGACGCTCAGGCTCCAGTGCAGCAGCTATCAACAAAATTGCATCCGCGCCGATGGATTTAGCCTCCACAATCTGGTACTCGTCCACTGTGAAGTCTTTGCGCAAAATTGGGCAGTAGTTATACTTCCGCGCTGTCATCAGGTCTTCGTTTTTTCCTCCAAAGTATGTCCCATCCGTTAATATAGAAAGCGCTGAAGCGCCCGCTTGCATATAGCCGATAGACGTGCGCTCCACCGACACATAAGGGTTGATGTCTCCCCGTGAAGGTGACTTACGCTTGATTTCAGCAATGATGCCGCTTTTGTCGGGGCGCAGCAGGTAGCGCTCTAACGAGATGCACGGCGTTTCGAAGTACAGGCTCTTTTCCAGCAGCTTCACCGGATACAGCTCCTTGCGTTCGGCTACCTCCTTGTATTTGGTGGCGATTATTTCGTCTAGTATGTTCATGTTGTTCTAACTTAAATTATAGAAATGTGAAGGTCTGAAAAATCAAGCCTCCACCAGTTTCTGATCATTTATTAACTTGTTGAATAGCGCGTAAGCTCTTCCGGATTCAAGTGTTTCCTTAGCTAAATTTACTGCTTCTTTTAGCTCCAACTCCGGCCGTGCGCACTGGAGTGCCATTCCTGCGTTTGCAGCTACAACGGCTGTCTGCGCCTCGGTGCCCTCTGCTTTCAATACCTTCAAAAATATTTCTGCTGAAGAGGCCACATCCGAGCCGCCTTTTATCTGTTCGTGCTGCAACTGCGGCAAGCCAAGCGAAGTTGCATCTAACAGCGCTTCCCGGGAATCAGAAATCACTTTGAAAGGACTTGTCAGGGAGATTTCGTCGTAGCCGTCTAATGTATGGAGAATAATATAGCGGGTGTCAGTTTGCTGATAAAGATAACCATACATGCGCGCCAGTTCCAGGCTAAATACGCCCACTAACTGCCGCTTCGGAAAAGCAGGATTCACCATAGGGCCAAGCATGTTAAAGAACGTCTTCACACCCAGCTCCTTCCGAATAGGTCCCACACTCTTCATGGCCGGGTGAAACAGGGGCGCATGCAGAAAACAAATGCTGTACTTCTCGATGCTCCGCTTTAAAGCATCGGTATCAGTGGTGAACTTTACACCTAACGCCTCCAGCACGTTAGAAGACCCGCAGGACGAAGAAACGCCATAGTTGCCGTGCTTTGCTACTGCCACCCCGTTAGCCGCCACTACAAAAGAAGCCAGCGTAGAGATATTGAAAGTGTCTTTGCCGTCACCTCCAGTTCCACACAGGTCAATCGGGTTGTAGGCATCCAGGTCTACGCGGTGGCACAGGTCCAGCAGCGCATCGCGAAAGCCCTCCAGTTCATCCACCGTAATGCTGCGCATCATAAATACGGTCAGGAAACTTGAAATCTGGTTCTGGTTATACTTACCGGCGGTCACATTCACCAGCACCTCCCGCGCCTCAGCTTTCGTCAGGGTCTTATGCTCAAATAAGTGGTTCAGTATTTCTTTCATGTTATTATTAGATGTTAGACTAAAGACGTAAGACTCAAGACTTTTCTTTTCTAGTCTACAAACATTGTGTCTTGCTACTTGTGTCCTGTGCCCAGTTTAGCTGTCTAACCAGTTCTTAATCATTTCCCTGCCATGCTCAGTTAGCACCGACTCCGGGTGAAACTGTACGCCGCGCACGTTGTGCTCCCGGTGGCGCATAGCCATGATGTGTCCCTGCGCATCGACAGCGGTTGGTTCCAGGCAAGCCGGCAGTTCCTGCTCCACCAGCCAGGAGTGGTAGCGGCCCGCCTGAAATCGCGTTGGAAGGTTCTGGAACAGCGGCTCCTGCGTACTCACCACCTGCACCGGCACCGCCACGCCATGCCATACTTCCTTGCTGTTAAACAATTTACCCCCGTATACCTCGCCTATTGCCTGATGGCCGAGGCAAACTCCGAACAGGTCTTTGCTGGAGCCATAGGTGCGGATGACCTCTTTCAACAGCCCCGCTTCGTCAGGAATTCCAGGGCCGGGCGAAAGCATGATTTTGTCGAAGGTTCCAACTTCCTCCAGCGTGATCTTGTCGTTTCTCCGAACCGTTACCGTTGCCCCCAGCTCCTGCAGCAAGTGCACCAAATTGTAGGTGAAAGAGTCGTAGTTATCTATTACCAGAACGTTCATATCAGTTAATTTCTTGGGCCATTTCCAGTGCGCGGCGCAAGGCCATTAGTTTGTTGTCCACCTCCTGCAGCTCGCTCTCCGGATCGGAGGCCGCCACAATGCCTGCACCTGCCTGAAAATATAATTTGTAGTCTTTGCTCAGGAAAGAGCGAATCATGATGGCACTGTTAAAGTTGCCGTTAAAGTCGAGGAAGCCAATGCAGCCACCATAAAAGGCACGGTTTGTTGTTTCGTAGCGGTCGATCAGTTGCATGGCCATGTGCTTGGGGGCGCCGGAAAGGGTGCCTGCCGGAAACGTGCTGGCCACCATCTGGAGTGCATCCTCCTGCCGGTGCAAAGTACCTGACACTTTAGACACTAAGTGAATCACGTGCGAGTAAAACTGTATCTCCCGGAACGTCTCCACCTGCACGCTGTGTCCGTTGCGGCTCAGGTCGTTACGAGCCAAATCTACCAGCATCACGTGCTCGGCATTCTCCTTTGGGTCGGCCAGCAGTTTCTCGGCAAGTGCCGCGTCAGCCGCATCGTCGCCTGTTCTTCGGAACGTGCCGGCAATCGGGAATATACTGGCCTTCTTGTCCTTAATCACCAGCTGGGCCTCCGGTGATGAGCCGAAAATCTTGAAGCTGCCGTAGTCGAAGTAAAATAGGTAAGGTGAAGGGTTGATAGAGCGCAACGAACGGTATACATTGAAATCATCACCCTGAAAACTCTGGGCAAACCGGCGTGAAAGCACCAGTTGGAATACATCGCCGCGGTAGCAGTGCTCTTTGGCTTTGGCGATATTCTTCAGAAAAGTTTCCCCGCTGATGTTATGTTCTTCAGCACCGCTTGTCCTGAAAGTATAGCTCGGAATGTTGCGGCTATTCAACAAGGCCTCCAGCTGCGCTATTCCATCATCCTCTCCTTGGTTATAGTTATGTGCGAAAATATAGGCCTCGTTAGTGAAGTGGTTGATGGCTATGATGTGGCGGTACACCGCATAATATAAGTCTGGAATCTCTGCGCGACCCTCCCGCATGTTCAACTGAATGTCCTCATAATAGCGCACAGCATCATAGCTCATGTACCCGAACAGGCCGTTGTGGATGAAGCTGAACTGCTTGTTCTCCTCCACCTCAAAGCTTCTGGAAAACTCCCCCAGCAGCACCGGCACATTTGTGTCTTTGGTAATATCGGTGGTGCGGACACTGCCATCCGGGAAAACCTCTGTCAACACCTCGTTCTCGGCTTTTATACTTGCCATAGGGTTGCAGCAGATATAGGAAAAGCTGTTTTCGGCACCGTGGTAGTCGGAGCTTTCCAGTAGAATGCTGTTCGGGAATTTGTCGCGCAACTTCAAATAAACACTGACAGGTGTAAGCGTGTCTGCCAGCAGCCGTTTGAAAGTGGTATGTAGGGTATACTTTTTCATGCAGTTTTGGGGTGATGGAAAAACAAAAAGGCCTGCTATTCGGGTTGAACAGCAGGCCTTTTATACCTTTATCGTTTGTGCTTTTATCTCTTCAGTAGGGATATAGCAGTGCTGTTCACGTTCGTTTGCATAACGTGCCACCACCAAGCTGCCAAATGAAGAATATGAGCCATAATTTCTATTTAAGTGAGAAAACAGGATTTCTGCCTTTTCTCTCCTGCAAAAGTATAGGGTAAAACGAGAACTCCAAACACTTGTTTTAATTTATTTTCGATCTGAAAGGTTTTAGGCCACATCCGCCTTCATCATTCCCTAGTAAAATCGCCTTACCTGAGATAATACATCGTGAGTTTGATTGTTAACCGCCCTTTCCCTCCTTAAAAAATTTTACTTCTAAACTCAGGTATGATTAATAATTTCTCCCTTTAGCATAACTGCTTCTAAAACAATAGCGCAGAATACTTTAACGTTTAGTAGAAGTATAAGCAAACTAAAAAGTGCACACCCGCTTCGACTAAAAAGAATCAGCCTATCTGTTACCCAAAAACTAGATTCAACCGTAACAGATTTCTGGGCAATAGGAAACAATCAGGTCATAGCTGCTGTCTCATGGACAATACTATATCTATAATTGCTATATTTGTGCATATTTAAATAAATTTGATTTGCTGAGGCATGTTATGCTTAAGCATCCCGGGCTTCGAAAACCAAATATTATTCGTAGTAGAACGGGCTCCATACTAGTGTGCTTGCTGGATTTGAAGAAGAAAAAATACTTGCTTAGGAGAAGCGTTTACTATAACCTTAACACCTACTTATGAAAGTATCGCGTAACGAACTCCTTTACAGAGAGAGCTACATTGTGATAGAACATAACCTGGAGGATGAGTGGATCTATGTGAACTGGCGCGGCTATGTGAACTATGATACGGTTACTGCCGGTTGCGAAAAGATACTTTTCTACATGGATGCCAAGCAGTGCTTCCGGATTCTGAACGATAATACGAATGTGGAGGGCATCTGGTCAGGAGCCTCCCGATGGGTTGGCGAGAATTGGATGCCCCGAATGAAACAGGCTGGAATGGCTTGTTTTGCATGGGTTTATTCCCCCAGCACCCTTAGCCGCCTCTCCACCGACAAATCACTCAGGTACATGGAGAAGGACGTGCAGGTGGAGACATTTGATGATATAGAGGCCGCACGGGATTGGCTGAAACTTAACTGATATAAAAGCAAAAGGAGCGGTTTTACCCGCTCCTTTTGCTTTAGAAGCTTTCCGTTCTACAAAATTCCCTTTGTGCTCGGAATAGTGTTGTCCTGCAGGTCGCGCTCCACAGCCATGCGAATGGCACGGGCAAAGGCTTTGTAAATTGCCTCAATCTTGTGGTGCTCGTTTTGGCCATCCACTTTAATGTTTACGTTCGCCTTTGCGGTGTCGGAAAAGGATTTAAAAAAGTGGTAGAACATCTCGGTTGGCATGTCGCCTACTTTTTCCCTGTTAAACTCTGCCTGCCAAACGGCCCAGGGCCTTCCGCTGAAATCAATTGCCACTTGCGCCAGCACATCGTCCATGGGCAAAAGGAAAAAACCATAGCGACTAATGCCCCGCTTATCCCCTAGTGCGGTTACAAAAGCCTCGCCCAAAGCCAGTGCTGTATCCTCTATGGTATGGTGCTCGTCGATGTGCAGGTCGCCCTTTACCTGTATGTGTAGGTCGATTCTGGCGTGCTTGGCCACCTGCTCCAGCATATGGTCAAAAAAACCTAGCCCGGTTTTGATATCCATTTTGCCGCTTCCATCCAGGTTCAACTCTACCTTAATGTCCGTTTCAGATGTGCTGCGGTGCACGCGGGCGGTGCGGGTTGGGCGCTGCTGCTTCAGGAAAGTATAAATCGCATCCCAATCGGTGGTGCTAAGAGCTGCTCCCTCGGCGGCCGTCTCACCAATAAAAATAGCTTTTGCACCCAAATTAAGAGCCAGTTTCACATCCGTCAGCCGGTCACCGATCACGAAACTATTGGACAGATCATACGCACCTGTTTCCAGGTAACGCTTCATCATGCCTATACCCGGCTTGCGCGTTTCGAGTCCTTCATGCTCAAAGCTGCGGTCAATCAGTATGTCATCAAACTTAACACCCTCTGTTTCCAGGATCTCCAGCATCTTGTTCTGGTAGGGCCAAAAAGTTTCCTCCGGGTATGAATCAGTTCCCAAGCCATCCTGGTTTGTCACCATCACAAACTCGTAATCCAACTCATGGAAAATGCGCGCCAGGTTGGTGATAGATTTGGGAAGGAAGGCAAACTTCTCCAGTGTATCCACCTGGTAATCTGTTTTTGGCTCTTCCAGAATGGTACCGTCACGATCTATAAAAAGTACTTTTTTCATTTAAATTATAAGTGTCAAATATTACGCATTAAGAACCGAAACATAATTAAAATAAAATCGTGCTACTTTATACGAGCTTTGTGATAGGAATTAAAATTCTGCTATAGCTTTAAGCAATTCTTGGTTCTCCTCCAGTGTGCCAACTGAGATGCGCAGGCAACCTTCACATCCCGGCAAACTTGACCTGTTCCGAACCACTATCCCTTTACCCAGTAGAAACTTATACAAACCATCTGCATCTTTTACTTTAACAAGTATAAAGTTCGCGTCTGAAGGATACACCTGCTCTACAGTTGGCAAATCAGGCAGCGATTGTAGCAGCAACTCACGCTCCTGCACAATTTCCTCCACCATATCCTTTAGGGCCTCCTCTCGCTCCAGCGCCTCCAGTGCAAGGGCTTGTGTCGATTCGTTGATGTTGTACGGCGGCTTTATTTTATCCAATACAGTGATTAATTCTTCAGAGGCAAAAGCAAGTCCTAAGCGTAAGCCTGCCATGCCCCAAGCTTTGGAGAACGTCTGTAGTACGACCAAATTCGGAAACTCCTTTAGTCGTGTAGTCCAGCTCGGCTCATCTGAAAAATCAATGTAGGCCTCATCCACAACCACCAACCCATGGAAGGATTCAAGGATGTCCTCTATACTTTCTGCTTCTATTAGATTACCGGTCGGGTTATTAGGAGAGCAGATAAAGATGATTTTAGTTTCTGATTTTACCTGCAACAGAACCTCCTCCACCGGCACCTGGAAATCAGCTGTCAACTGCACCGCCTGCATCTCCACCTCATTCAGGTTGGCCGATACTTCATACATGCCATAGGTTGGCGGCAGGTGCAGCATGCTGTCCTGCCCGGGGCGGCACACCATGCGAAACAGCAGGTCAATGGCTTCGTCGGAGCCATTGCCTAAAAAAATCTGCTCCGGACGGACGCCTTTGATTTCGGCAATCCGGGATTTCAGCTTTTTCTGGTGCGGATCGGGGTAGCGGTTAAAGCCTTCACCGGCCAGGCTGCCCAGGTTATTCTCATTGGCATCCAGAAACACACTGGCAGCGCCTTTAAACTCATCTCGGGCCGATGAATAGGCGCGCATTTTCAGCACATTCGGCCGAATAATATCATTCAGGTTAAACACGGTTCAATTCGTTAAGGCGTATACTTACTGCGTTTTTGTGTGCCTCCAGCCCTTCAGCCTCAGCCATGGTTTCGATGGTTTGGCCAATATTCTGCAACCCTTCACGGGTGATGTACTGGAACGTTATCTTTTTGACGAAGCTGTCTAACGACACGCCACTGTAAGCGCGGGCGTAGCCGTTTGTAGGCAACGTGTGGTTGGTGCCGGAGGCATAATCCCCGGCAGACTCAGGGCTATAGTGGCCCAGGAATACGGAGCCGGCATTGGTAATGCCATCCAGCAGCTGCTCAAAATCAGAAACTGAAAGAATCAGGTGCTCGGGTGCGTACAAGTTGGAGAAACGTAGCATCTCCTCCACGCCTCCAAGTACAATGCCGAGGCTGTTGTTTAACGCTTTGGCAGCAAATTCTTTCCGTGGCAGCACCTTCAATTGTGCCTCCAGCTCCTGCTCTACCTGTGCCAGCACTGCTTCTGAAGAGGCCAGCAGCACCACCTGCGAGTCAGGACCGTGCTCAGCCTGTGAGAGCAGATCGGCAGCTACGAAGGCTGGGTTTGCTGTCTCATCCGCCATTACCAGCACTTCCGAAGGACCGGCAGGCAGATCGATGGCTACACCGGCTTTGCTTACCAGTTGCTTTGCCACCGTAACATACTGGTTACCGGGCCCAAATATTTTGTAAACAGGCGGCACGCTCTCTGTTCCGAAAGCCATGGCCGCTATTGCCTGCGCACCACCCGCTTTAATGATGCGGGAAACACCAAGCAGCGAGGCGGTATAAAGTATAGCCGGGTGAATGTTTCCGTCTTTGGAAGGCGGCGTGCACAGCACCAACTCCTGGCACCCTGCAATGCGCGCCGGCACGCCCAGCATCAGCAGCGTAGAAAACAATGGGGCCGTGCCACCGGGTATGTACAGGCCAACCTTTTCAATCGGTACACTCTTACGCCAGCAGGTAACGCCAAACATCGTTTCTACCTGTTTTACCGGCTCAGCCTGTTGCGTATGAAACAGTTGTATATTACTATATGCCTGCAAAATGGCTTCCTTCAGCTCCTGAGATACTCCAGACTCAGCAGCAGCAATCTCCTCTGTTGAAGCTACGAGGGAACTGAGTTTTACACCGTCATACTTGTCTGCCAGCTGTAGCAGCGCGTTATCGCCCTGCTCCTGTACCAGCTTGAATGTTTCCAGAATGCCAGGCTCCAGGTCCTCCAGATTTTTTGTAGGCCGCTTAGCGAGTTCTGCCCAAATTTCAGGAGCAGGATCAATTATTTTACGCATGGCGTTAGATTATCATTTTTTCGATTGGCACCACCAGGATTCCCTGTGCACCGGCATCTTTGATCTTCTCGATGATCTCCCAGAAATCGTCTTCGTTCACTACGGAGTGCAGTGAGCTCCAGCCCTCCTCTGCCAAGGGGAGCACGGTTGGGGCCTTTACGCTTGGAAGCAGGTTGCTTATTTCCTGTATCTTATCGTTCGGGGAGTTAAGAAGGATGTATTTCGCTTTGCGAGCGCGCTGCACTGCATGAATGCGAAACAGTAGCTTCTCCAGTATTTCCTGCTTCTCCTGCGAAAGATCTTTTGTAGCAATAAGCGCCGCCTCCGACTTAAACACGCGCTCCACCTCCTTCAGCCCGTTGCTGATGAGCGTGCTTCCAGAACTCACGATGTCGCAGATTGCCTCTGCCAGGCCTATACTTGGCGCAATCTCCACGGAGCCACTGATGGTGTGAATATTAGCCTGCACCCCCTGCTCCTGCAGGTATGCCTGCAGCAAGTTTGGGTATGAAGTGGCGATGTTCTTGCCATTAAGGTCTTGGATGGAGCTGTAGGCCATACTTTTCGGCACCGCCAGCGACAGGCGGCATTTAGAGAATCCAAGCTTCTCAACGGTCAATTCCTGCTTTCCTTCCTCCACCAGCACGTTCTCTCCTACTATGCCAATGTCAGCCACGCCGTCGGCCACATAGCCGGGGATATCATCGTCGCGCAGAAACAGTATCTCCAGCGGGAAGTTGGTGCATTCTGTTTTGAGTTTTAGAGAGGAGTTTACAAAGGATATGCCGCACTCGCGGATCAGGTTCAGGGAATCTTCACTTAACCTGCCGGATTTCTGTATTGCTAATCGAAGCATTGGTATCGTCTAAAATGAGATTTTTAAGAATAGGGTATAGTGTTACACTTTGCTCAAAGCTAAGTATAAATAGGGCCAACGCCCAGTGGGGGCAATATGTTGTTGTTATTCCTCTTACGAGGAATGGTGGATGTGATGGAAATGTACAGGCGCAACCAGGGCAACAGGCGCTGCCAGGGAGATAAGGGTGCTATGTGTATAGGTCTTGCTCATGTACTTGCTACAAAGTAAGGATGATTTTTGTTTATATAAAAGTATAATTCTATATAAATCTCCTACTCTGCATAAAAAGAAAAAAACACCTCAAGCTGCTAACCTGCTTGAGTGGAAGCTATTCAGCAATCAATTTAATAAGTTTTCTGAAAATTATTCTGCAAACGATCATAATCATTGGGTTGTGTTTGTTTCTCAAAACTGCTTTGCAACGCAAAAGCAGCACATCAAGATTCTGACTACTATACCCCCGGGAAAATAAAAGGTTGCTGCTGCCAATAGCACTTTCTACCACACACGTTCAAGTTATACTTTATCTTAGCTGTAAGTAACAGGTAAATCAGCCGCAATAGCTAAGTATAAATCAGCCACATATAACATTAGTTAAAATCGTTTTAAATCAGGACGGGATAGCATCGGCTGCAGGAAAATATTTTTGGTTTTTTTCCTACGATTGTCATGTAAGCTTTTCTGCCGTTCCTCCCAAATGTAACGATATAAAAAAGCCTTGTTCAAAGAGAAAGCGCCGGCCACCTCACGGGCACCGGCGCTTTCTCTTTAAACAAGGCTTAAGACCTGGTATTAGCGCTTAAGCACCATCTTGATTGTCTGTACACCTGAACTTGTCATTAATCTGGCAAAGTACATCCCCTCGGGCATATTACGGCTATCAAGGTCATACTCATACGTTTTGCCAGCTTCTGTCACGCCCATGTCTAGTTTTCTCACAAGCGCTCCCTTTACGTCATACACTTCCAAAGCAAAGCTTCCTTCCTTTTCGGCAGTGAACGCAATGGTTGTTCTGTCGTTGTAAGGGTTCGGGTAGTTGAGGAATTTAGTTGCAGAAACTTCTGGTTGTGGTTTATCTTGCGCAACAACCTTGCTCGTAGTCGAACCGGCTTTTACGTTTGCAGGCTGGTGGATTACAATAGAACCAGTAACTTCCGTAACGATAGCTGCATCATCAGCTAATCCTCTCTGATTGTCATACACTATAGTTCCGTCTGTATTAGTAATCTTAATGCGGAATTTATCAGTTCCACCTCCACCGGACACTTGTCCGTCGATGGCTGTCAAAATGAAATCAAATGAACCCACACCATTGATAGTACCGGTACCTTTGAACTGCGCTCTTGCACCAGATACTGTCAACCATTGGTAGTTAGTGCTCTTAAAGTTAAGATCACCAGCCTTGAACTGGAATTCAGTATTACCAGTTGGCTTGTTTGCTCCCTTTTCATATTTAGATACAAAACCAAAGTTAGCCCTTCCAACTGCATCAGGATAAGCAGTACTAGCACCTGCTGGAGAATCAATCCAGCCGCCGCCAGTTACAAAGCCAGCTGTAGGGTCGAAGAAGACGGAGAAGGCTTTTTCAGAAAATGGTATACCTACACCATTGGTGTAAGAAAGAGTAACTGTATATACTCCAACTGTAGTACTTGTTATTGTATAGCTATCATCTGTAGCTGCATAAGTAGCTACAGCACCATTAGGAGACACAACACTCCATATCTTGTTTAGTACATCTCCTCCGAAGATAGCTGTAACGGTTGAAGAGTTATTAACTGCTACCGGATCAGACGCTCTTAGAGTCACAGTAGGTGCATTGTAGATGTACAAGGTACCTGTTGCATTTGTAGCTGAATAGTTGCTGTTGTTCAATGCTGCTACCACAGCATAAGTGCCAGCAGCGGTTGGAGCAGTGGCAGAAGCCGTGCCTGTCACACCACCTACAATCGGAGCATACGTCACATTTACATCTATGCCAGCAGGCGAAGTAGTTACAGTAGCCGATTTAGCAGAGCCATCAAACATATACTTAAGGTTGCTAAGTGCCAGCATAGCAGGTGCCGGATTGATAGTAACAGTAGCAGTTGCGCTGCTTCCAGTATGGTTGGCACCACCCGCGTATGTAGCCGTCACGCTGTAAGTGCCTGCATTGGTTGGGGCAATGGCACTGGCTGGAAAGGTGGTTTCACCGGTTCCTACGTAGCTATAGGTAATGTCTTCAGTTGTATTAAGACCACCAGCACCAGTTGCCGTAGCAAAAGCAGCGTGAGCGTTTCCATTGTAAGTAGCAGTTACATTTTCCATGCTTACAACAGAAGAAGCCTTGCTGATATTGATCGTGCCGCTCACTGCAGTAGCTTCGTAGTTGGCATTGTCAAGAGAAGCACTAGCGGCATATGTCCCGAAGTCAGTACCAGAACCACTTACAGTTACACCAGTTAAGCCTGCTGGTGTGGTAGTAGCCGTAGCTGACTTCAAAGTGCCATCGTAGGTGTGAGTCAGGTTGCCCAAAGCCAGCGTAGCAGGCGCCTTGCCAATAGCGAATGTCTTGCTGTCAGAAGAACCTATGTGGTTGTCATCACCAGCGAAAGTGTAGGAAGCCGTACCCGTACCTGCATTCACATTGTTCGCATAAGCAGCGGCTGGAGTTAGATTTAAACCGCCTGCACCTGTTACTGTTACTGTCGCTGGCGTGATAGCCGAACCGGTGTAAGTGAATGGACCGCCAACAATTGTTACCACTGTCGTAGTAGTTGCCTTGTCAATAGCAATAGCAACACTGCCGTTGGCGTTGTTGTAGTTGCCGGTCGCGTCAGTGAATGTCCAATTAGCTGTCCCACCCGGTACGTTTGTGAAGCTTGCGCCTAAGTCAAGACCAGCTAAAGTCTCACCTTTCACACCTTTAGCAGAACCAGTTGCACCGTGAGCAGCACCGTCATAAGTAACGGTCTTGCCTTCAACTGCGATAATAGCATTGGTTTTCTCAATAACCAGGTTAGCTGTAACAGGAACCGCTTCATAGTTAGTGTTGCTTAAAGAAGCAGTCACCGCGTAAGTACCAGCGTTTGTCTTGCCATTATTGCTGATGCTCACACCAGTCAGGTTAGCAGGTGTTGTAGTAGCCGTAGCTGACTTCTCATTACTGTCATAAACATAAGACAGGTTGCCAAGAGCTAACGTAGCAGTTGCTTTGTTGATTACAATAGCAGCAGTACCGTTAGCTACGTTGTGGTTAGCGTCACCTGCAAAGCTCCAAGAAGCTGTTCCACCCGGAACGTTAGTAAAGCTTGAGCCAAAGTTCAGCAAGCTGTTCAGGTCCTCATTTCTCGCACCAGTTGCTGTACCAGTAGCACCATGAGCATTACCATCGTAGATTACATTTTTGCCAGCTACATTTATAACGGCATTAGCTTTGTCTACATTGATGCTTACCGTTGCAGTTTTAGCATTGTAGTTGGTTGTTGCTGCAGCAGTTACACTTAGCGTTTGGTTATCACCTGCATCCAAGAAAGCGTCAGCAGCTGGTGAGTAAGTTAAAGCACCATCACCAGTTGTTAAAGAAGCATTCAACTGCATTGCAGAAAGAGCAGTACCATAAACGATTTTAGCTGGAGCAGTCCAAGAGATAACCTGATCAGCCTTGTTAATTACGATAACAGCAGTACCGTTAGCTATGTTGTAATTGTTGTTGCCAGCAAATGTCCAAGAAGCTGTACCACCTGGTACATTAGTGAAACTTGCGCCAAAGTTCAGCAGGCTGCTCAGGTCTTCATTATTCACGCCTGTAGCAGTTCCAGTTGCACCATGAGCATTACCATCATAGGTCACAGTCTTGCCTGATACTGCGATAGTAGCATTGGCCTTACCGATATTGAAGGTCTTGCTGTCAGTTGAAGCAAGGTAGTTAGCAGATTCTGCATAAGAGTAAGAAGCTGTAGCTGTACCTGAATTTACATTTTTAGCATATACTGCAGATGGAGTCAGCTCCAAGCCACCCGCACCTGTTACTCTTACTGTCGCTGGCGTAATAGCCGAACCTGTATAAGTAAAAGGTCCGCCAACGATAGTTACAACAGTAGTGGTAGGTGCTTTAGCGATAACAAGTGTACCTGTTCCGTTGGCAGCAGTATAGTTGCCATTGTTCAGGGCAGCCACTACAGCATAAGTACCAGCAGCAGTTGGAACAGTGGCAGAGCCTTCATAAGTAAAATTAACCGCTAAACCAGCTGGTGAGGTAATAACGGTGGCCCCTTGGGCAGATCCGTTGTACGTCTTAGCTAAATCAGCCACACTGATTGTAGCAGGTGCCGGATTGATAGTTACAGTAGCAGTTGCGCTGCTTCCAGTGTGGTTGGCGCCACCCGCGTATGTAGCCGTCACGCTGTAAGTGCCTGCATTGGTTGGGGCAGCAGCACTGGCTGGGTAAGTGGTTTCACCGGTTCCTACGTAGCTGTAGGTGATGCCAGCAGTAGTGCTCAAGCCTCCGACACCAGTTGCCGTAGCTGAAGCAGCGTGAGCGCTTCCATTATAAGTAGCCGAAATATCATCCATGCTCACAGCAGAAGGAGCCTTACTGATGCGTAAAGTACCGCTTACAGCAATGGCCGTGTAGTTGGCATTGTCAAGTGAAGCGCTGGCTTCGTATGAACCAAAGTCAGTACCGGAACCGGACACACTCACACCAGTTAAGCCTGCTGGAGTGGTAGTAGCCGTAGCTGACTTCAAGGTGCCATCGTAGGTGTGAGTCAGGTTGCCCAAAGCCAGCGTAGCAGGCGCCTTGCCAATAGCGAATGTCTTGCTGTCAGAAGAACCTATGTGGTTGTCATCACCAGCGAAAGTGTAGGAAGCCGTAGCCGTACCTGCATTCACATTGTTCGCATAAGCAGCGGCTGGAGCCAGATTCAAACCACCTGCACCCGTTACACTTACAGTGGCTGGCGTGATGGCCGAACCGGTGTAAGAGAATGCACCTTTAGCGATAGTTACTGTAGTCACAGAAGTTGCTTTGCCAATTACCAATGTGCCGGTGGCTGAACCTGAGTAGTTTGCATTGTTAATGGTACCCACAACTGTGTAAGAACCTGCTTCGGTTGGCTCAGTAGCAGAACCGCTGTACGTAAATTCTACTGTCAGGCCAGCTGGGTCTGTAGTAGCAGTAGTATGCATAGCAGATCCATTATATACTTGACCTGTCAAGCCAGCTAAAGTAACAGTGGCAGTGGCTTTATTTACGACTTGGCTAACAACGTTCGATGAACTCATCTCGAAACTGTCTGCACCTTGATAAACAGCAGTAACATAATGACCACTTATAGTTACAGCAAGGGTACTTGTTGTAAATGTTGCTCTTTGTGCACCACTTACAGAAGAAAGAGCTACAGTACCTATTATATCGCTGCCATTTTTGAACACTACGTTACCTGTAGGGGTGCTTGATCCACTGTTAGGAGCTACAGTTGCAGTAAAAGTTACAGCTTGAGCATAAACTGAAGGGTTTACAGAAGTAGAAAGAGTTGTTGTAGTCGCAATAATACTATTAAAAGTAATGGTAACATCATCAGTTGACGTACAAGCACCATTGGTGATAGTCCATCTTAAAACATAAGTTGAACCTGCAGTACCATTGAAGGTAGCTGCAGGATTTGAAGATGTTGAAGTAGCAGTTGTACCGAATGACCCGCCTGTACCACTTACTATACTCCATGCACCTGTCCCAACAGAAGGCGCATTTCCTGCTAAAGTGGTTGAAGTTCCAGTAATATTAAGATGATCAGGTCCTGCGTTAGCATCTTCTGGTTTAGCAGATATAGAAAAAGATGCAGTATTGAGTATTGTTCCTGAGTTAACTATAGGATCACTTGAAATAACTCTAATAATATATGCTGCTCCAGGTGTTGCATTAGCTGGAATTGTGGCTTCTATGTCATGAAAAACATTAGAAACATCTGATTCTAGCATACCAATATTTATAGGAGCTGTAAAACTGCCTGATGTATTACTTATTTGAGCAGTAAATATATTTCCCTTTTTGAAGGCGCCGCCAGCACCTGCAGAAATTGCTTCAAAGTTTACCTTGATATTTTGCCCTGCACAAAATGAGGTACCAGCAACTGTTACATTTCGTATTCCAGCATCTGTAAAATTTGTAACAGCCGTTAAACCTGAAGACTGGCCTGTAGCTGTCAATACAAAAGAAACTCCTAAATGCTTCTCATTGATCAAAAACTGGCTATACAGAATACTGCCATCAGCATTAGCAATGGTATTTCTCACATGATGGTCGCTGGTGCAAACCTGCGGAGTCTCATGAAAGTCAAAAGATACTGTTTCACCGGGTGTCCATCCGGTTCCGGTTACTATAACATATTGGCCGGGGGAATAATCGTCCTTATCCGTAGTTACCGTTTGCGCCTGCGCCCCGAAGGCCGTGAGCAGGAAGAACACCAGCACCAGCAGCCCCCGCTGGAAGTTTAGGTAATCCCGCACGTGTTGATTGTGTAAAGGTTTTACATTCATGTGTAATTTCGTGATAAAATTGTTGGAAGAGGTGAAAAATTGACACAGCAATAGCCTCACTAAACCACCGGCAGATGGCATGAAGCGAATTATTTTTTCCCTTGGGTCTTCCTGGAAGCCGTGGAGACTACTTTTGAAGATGTTTGAAAATGATTTTAATATAGGATTGAATTATCTGACTATCATGAAGGGACAACTACTTATCCTGCTTGAATAGTTTCAAATTTTCGTTAATATAATACTAAATATTTAAACTAAGGTTTCATTAACTTATATATTTAATTATTTAATTTATACTTTCCCTAATCTTCCAGTACCTTCTACCCAAGATTGTATTTAATCAGCTAAAACTATTGAGGCGTACTGTTCAGTAACTTTAAATCTGGAGCGATGGCGTATAAATGCTAAACAAGTATAAATTGATACCTTTGCTGGCGAAATAGCCACATTTTTTCTGGCATAATTTTTTCACTTAAACTGGTAAAACATAGATTCAATGTTATATACTATGAAAAGATATTTCTCCTGCCTCATATTCTTCCTCTTCGGCTTAAGCGTCTCTGCAGCTCATGCGCAGGTACAATTGCCACAGGCCAGCCCGGCTGCTATGATTAAGCAAACAATCGGTTTGACTGATGTTACAGTAAATTATCATGCGCCTAGTGTTAAAGGCCGTAAAGTTTTCGGAGGGTTGGTGCCGTACAAGCAGCTATGGCGTGCCGGAGCTAATGAGGCTACATTGATTACTTTTCAGGATGAGCTTTTCCTAAACCATGAGCGAGTACCCGCTGGAACCTACTCGCTATTTATACTTCCGCAAAGCGATTCTTTGTGGCATGTGGTGCTAAATAGGGACACGACACTTTGGGGACTTGAAGGATATAATGAACTGAATGACGTGGCTTATCTGGAGGTGAAACCTACAAAGGCACCTTTCACCGAAACACTGCTTTACTCCTTCTCAGACATCAGCACAAACAAGGCAAAGCTGAACCTGGCTTGGGAGAATACAAGGATTACTTTGAACATAGAAACAGAAATTGAGAAGAAAGCCCTGCAGAATATAAACAAAGCATTGGCCGCTGCTGCACCGGATGACTGGTACACCTGGGCCCAGTGTGCCGAATACATGCTATCGCGGAAAGAACACCACGAGAAGGCACTGGAGTGGATAAACAAGTCTATTGCCATCAAAGACAACTTCTATAACAACTGGATAAAGGCTAAGCTTTACGCCCACAACAACGAATTTAAGGTAGCTGCCACGCTTTCCGCGAAGGCCATACAACTAGGCAGTTCAGAGCCTGAGTCGTATCAAACCTATGCCAAACAAATTGAGACGGCGTACAAGGATTGGAAAAAGCGGAAATAAGAAATGAAGTATAAAATAAAAAGGGGAGCCACTAGAACTGGCTCCCCTTTTTATTTTAAGGTAAGGCTAAAATTTAGCCACGAAGCGCAGATTCAGCCTACGGCCAGTCAGGTAATTAGGCACAGCGTAGGTGACACCGTCCACATCCTGCACATAGGTATAGGAAACACGGTTTTGAGCGTCAATCAGGTTCAGCACCTCCAAACCAATCCATAGACTTTCCAACCCCAGCTTTTTGCGCTCTACCAAATCACTCTGCACAATTATCACTTTAGAAAAACCTATATCAACCCGCTTGTATGATTTTCCATCAAAAGCGTTGCGGTAGTCTGGCTGACTGGGAGGACCAAAAGGAAGACCGCTGCCGTACACCAGGTTCAGGTACATGCGCACAGTCGGGTTGTCGGGCAGGTGGTCCTGAAAGAAAACACCCAGGTTAAGGAGCTGATCAGTTGGGCGGCGGATATACCCCTGCTCCTGCCTTCCGATAGTCTCGCCTTGCGCATTGAAAACGGAGATGGAATCTCCTTCCACATTCTCCCGTGTTCTTAATACCCCCAAGCTAAGCCAGGACTCGGCACTTGGAATAAACTCCCCGTTTACGCGCACATCAAAACCTGCCGCATAGGCTTTGGCGTTGTTACGTGCATAATACCGCAAGCGCACATTATCCAGATCATACGGAATCACGTTTGTCATTGCTTTATAATAAGCTTCCGTCGTAAGTTTGAAATCACGTCCCCATGCCTTAAACAGGTAATCGCTGCCAACAATGGCGTGCAGGGAGCGTTGTGCCTTAATGTCTGAATTAAGCTCTCCGGCGAAATTGCGCAGCTCTCTGTAAAAGGGCGGCTGATAGTATACGCCCAAAGCAGCTTTGAAAGAAAGGTTAGGGTTGCGGCGGGTAATAAAGGAATATTGCACCCGTGGGGAGACGTTCAACTCACCATTGAAATCCCAGAAAGTTGCACGGATCCCGTAGGTAAAAGTCTTCAGCGAGTCCAGTTCTATCGTGTGCTGCAGGTAGCCGCTGTAGCGCATGGTGTTTAATTCAAGCTTTGAATCCAGAAAATAATCCTGCGTTACAAATTCTGCTGAATCTTGAAAGCCATACTCCTGCAGTTTGTCCTGAATGTTCTCTGAGCCTGCTTTAGCTCCGAACTGCAGATGACTACGCTGGCTAAGCAGTAGGCTATTACGTACTTCTGCTGTTACCATGCGCGCCAGCAAGGCATTTCTGGCGTAATTGTACTCGCTGCCAATACCCCGGTCCTGCAGGCATTCGCCGTAGTTATTGCCGGTGGTGCTCACGTCGCAAAGACGGTAGCCTGCCTCCACATCCCGAAACTCCCGCTCCCGCGACTGCACCCCGGAAACAATCACTTCTGCCAGGTAATTGGCAGAAAAACGATGCGCCAGGTTTAGTCCGGTCTGAAACGTGTTGTACGCCATCAACTCGCGGCCATCAAACCCGACAGTAAGCCTCAGGGCGGCCTGCCGCGTTCCAAAGGTAGTTTCCTGCGATTCCGGCTCCACTGTAAAGTCATTGCTGGCGTAGCTGCTGAGCACTCCCAAAGTTGTGTTTCCAGTGGCCTCGCCTTTGCTTAGATCAAAGCTGATATAGGCTTGCGCATCTGTGAAAGTCGGCTGGTAGTTTCCGTCTACCTGCAGCCCTTGTAAAATGTAGCGCCCGTTTTTATGCCGAACACCCAGCAGGTATGAAACTCTATTGTTTGTGGAAGCCTCCTCCAGGTGCACAGAGCCTCCTGTTAATCCACCCGTGACTGAGGCTGCAAACCTTTCGGGTTGCTTGTATTGGATGTTAAGAACAGAAGAAAGCTTATCGCCATACTTGGGCTGCCAGCCGCCAGAGGAGAACTCAATGTTTTCGACCAAGTCAGGATTTACGAACGACAGCCCCTCCTGCTGTGCCGCGGAGATAAGGAACGGACGGTAAATTTCGATGTTGTTGACGTAGACTAGGTTTTCGTTGTAGTTGCCCCCACGCACTGAGTAGGTGCTGGATAGCTCATTGTTGCTTACCACGCCGGGTAGCGTTACAAGAACTTTGTTGAAGTCGCCGTAAGCGGAAGGCAGGTTGCGGATGTCGCGCGGATCAAGTTTGGTAACACTTACCTGGTCACGGGTGTCGCCTTCGTTTTTGCCCCGCACATCAATGGTTTTTAGTTGCTGTGGGTCTGCCTCCAGCACGAGTTGCAGCGTCCGCGATTCTCCCGGTTGAAGGGTAACTGCCAACTGCAACTCTCTGTAGCCCAGGTAACGTACCACCAGCACCAGATCTGGCTGCGCCGGCACCTGAAGTGTAAATTCTCCTGCGGCGCTTGTTTGTGTTCCGACAGCAGTGCCTTTGATGGCAACTGTTGCCAGTTCCAGCGGCTCCCGCTGTTCGTTCAGCACTTTGCCACGCAGGGTTGCCTGTTGTGCTGAAACACCTAGCGGAAAGAGCAGAATAAAGCACACCGTCAGATACTTCAGCATCTTTCTAGTTTTTTAGCTGATGGACTTTAAATTGGAAATTGTCTGAACAGGGTCAGCGGCAGAGAACACAAAGCTTCCTGCAACAAGCACATCAGCCCCTTTTTCCAGGAGCAGGGGTGCATTCTTCTCATTTACCCCTCCGTCAATCTCTATCAGTGCCTTTGAACTCCGCTGTATGATCAGGTCTTTGAGCGCCTCGATCTTTCGATAGGTGTTTTCGATAAACTTCTGGCCCCCAAAGCCAGGGTTAACAGACATGATACAAACCATGTCCACATCAGCGATCACATCCTCCAGCAGCTTTACTGACGTATGAGGGTTAAGGGCAACACCTGCCTTGGCACCCGTTGCCTGAATCTGCTGCACTATGCGGTGCAGGTGCGTACAGGCCTCATAATGCACCGAAATCGTATCAGCACCAGCTGTCCTGAACTGTTCAATGTACTGCTCCGGTTCCACAATCATCAGGTGTACATCCATGGGTTTCTTCGCGTGCCGCTTAATAGCCTCCATCACCGGAAATCCAAATGAAATGTTTGGCACAAAGCGGCCATCCATAATATCGATGTGCAGCCAATCAGCCTGGCTTTTGTTCAGCATCTCTACCTCCGACTGCAGGTTAGCAAAGTCAGAAGCGAGTACAGAGGGTGCAATGATTGGTCTCATACTTGCAAAGGTAGTTTTTTTAACGAGTTTTCAGGAATGAAGCCTCGGGAATTATCAGATGCGGCTACAGGCAAAACTCCATAATGCTATATTCGCAGCAAGAAGCTTCCTTTACGTTCAGCCCATAAGCAGAAGCTTGCATATTTTGTGTAACAGGAAAAAGACAAGCTATACTTGCTGCTGGCGCTAGAGCTTCACAAACCGGAGGGTGGCCGCGCGACTTCCTGACCGTATGCGGCACAAGTATAAGCCTTTCTGCAATTGCTGCGGCAGTAAACTCAGCTGTTGTTCTGCCTTTGCGCGCTGAATGGACTGGCGGTAGATTAATTTGCCTGTGGCATCCAACACCTGCACCTCGACAGGCTGCTCGAGCCACTCCTGCCCCAATGCTATAATGATAGGATCTTTGCTTACCGGATTGGAGATATATACCCGCTCCTGCAGGCTCACGCCCGGAAGGGATGTGACGATGCGGCTATAGTTGGGAATGCCATAGCCGGTACTGTTATTAGGATTATCGTAGTTACTGCCCAGCTGGCGCAGCAACTGTATCATCTCCATGTTAGACTTCGAAAGGTTCGCTTGCCATAAGCTGGTGGTGAAGCCCGCCATAATGGGGCCAGCGAAGGATGTGCCATTGGCCTGCACCACGTTTCCGGCTGAATTAAGTATATAGGCATTCAAGCCGAGCGCTACCACATCTGGTTTTACCTGGCCATCTGCTGTGGGGCCGAAAGAGCTGAAAGGCGCACGTACACCCAAAGAATCTACTGCACCTACGGCAAGCACAGAGTCTGCATCGGCCGGGGCACTGATGTACTGCCAGGGTTTGTTTCCATCGTTTCCGGCACTTACCACCACCAGTATTCCCGTGGATGCTGCATAGTCGGCTGCTTTTGAGACCAAGGTGGTGTTGCCGTTCATATCCTGGTATGTATAACTCACCGAAGGTTCATCAAATGTAGTATAGCCCAGGGAAGAGTTTATAACATCGGCGCCCGCGCTGTCGGCATATTCAGCGGCCAGCAGCCAGTTTATTTCCTCAATGTTGTGCTCGGAAGCAGCATCCTCGGTGCGTAGCAGCAGGTAATTAGCACTATAAGCGGTACCAATATACTTGCCCGGAGCGAAGGCGGCCATCGTAGCTAATACGGAGGTGCCATGCGAGCTAGAAGAGTACACGTTCTCCTGCTTCCGCACAAAATCGAAAGTGCCCTTTAATTGATTATTTTGATAGAGGTGGGAAAAAGCAGGAATGGTGTTTACGCCGGGAAAGCCCGCATCAAACACGGCAATGGTCATTCCCTGACCAGCAAAGCCAGCAGCATGCAGTTCATCTGCACCCAGCATGTCCGCCTGGTGGAATGCAAGACCGTAGTCTTCGCTCTCAAATAATGGTGACGCCACAACAGCAGAAACAGCCTCCAGTTTTTGGCTTGCCACAAGGTTCTGCTTTCCCGTAGGTGAGGCTATTCTATTGAGGGTGCGGTTTCCCTTAACGAATGGCAGTGCTTGCAGCGCCGCCAGCTCTTCTTCGGAGCACTGCACCACGGCAGCATTAAACCAACGGGAAGTATACCAGACGGTAACTCCAGCCTCTTTTAAGCCGGCAACATAGGCGGGATTCACAGGCAGGTCGCGGGGAATCAGCGGAATTGCCTGCCGTTGCCGACGCTCTATTGATTTTGGGGATAGGAACTCAAGGGGTCTTTCAAGGGAATAGGGCGAACTCGCCTTATCGGTAAAGTAAATGAGACGCTTCTGTTCTACTGTAGGCTGCTGCCCAAACCCAGGCATGTATAGCAACAGACCAAATAAGAAGAGCAGTTGCCGCATGGCTTATTCTTTTCCGTAAGAAATTAGCTCTTCGTGCCGCTCGTGGCCAAAGAGTTTGTAACCCATGGCATATTCACAATTTATGGACTCTGTTTCGTTGCAATATACTATGCGTGTATAAAGTCTGTAAACCATGCCAATGTCCTTTACATAAACTTCCTTCCGGTCATCAAGCCCAACCCATGTTTCAATTGGCTCGCCTTGGATTACGGTTAAGGAATTTTGGTAAGTTGTTCCATTAAGTGTGTAAGGCTCCCCTACATTTTTATAGGTATAAGGCTCTTTGCTTCGGTAATAATCTGATCGCCTATCCTGATCGCGATTGTAGCTACTCAATATGTTGCTGTTGTATGCGTCGCCTAACCATTGGGTACCTTCATCCACAGGAAACACAAGTTTAACACGAGGGGTATTGTTCTTTGTTTCAAGCAGCATCGAGTTGGGACGAGTAACCACATACACCGAGTCATCAACCCAATTGCTTTTTTCGTTAGGACGTATTGATCGGACTACTTTATAGACAAGTGCATTGGTTTGATCAGTAAAGGAAGTATCGATCCGCTCACGCATCTGGAAGCGGGTGGTATCGCCGATATCGCTTTTAAATCGAATATCAGTGACATTATAAATGCGGTAACTGCCCACCTCAAGCGGATAATACGCATAGCCCATTGCCTCCGGGTCCGGTTTCACAAAACTTTGCTCACAGGCTGTAACCAAAGCGGTCACCATCACCAACAGAAAGAGGGCTTTCTTCATTACTGCAAAACGTTCAGGTTATACTCCATGTTATAATTTGTCTCAATCCAGCCGCCGCCCACTACATCGTCGCCTTCATAGAACACGGCTGCCTGACCAGGAGCGATGGCATGTACGCCACTCAGGAAGTGAACTTTCATCTTGTCTCCCTCCTGCTCAATTATAGCTTCTGTGCCCGAATCGTTATAACGAACTTTGGTAACGGTTGGGATCGGCTGCCCAATGAGGTTCTCATACTTTGACATGTTGAGCTTGCCTACCGTCATCGCATTTTTAGAGAGCTCTTCGTAATTACCCAGCACCACGCGGTTCATTTCCTTCTCAATCCTAGTTACATAGGCTGGAAACCCTAAAGCAATGCCTAAGCCTTTTCGCTGCCCAATGGTATAGAACGGATAGCCCTCGTGCTTGCCTACTACGGTGCCATCCTCCAGCACAAACTCGCCACCGGCAACCTGCTCTTCCAAACCCTCTACACGGCGCTTCAGGAAGCCGCGGTAATCATTATCCGGGATAAAGCAGATTTCATAAGACTCTGGCTTATTAACCAACTCTGTAAAACCACGCTCTAGCGCCATCTGCCTGATTTCTGATTTGTGCAGCTTGCCTAGCGGAAAAATTGTACGGCTCAGGCTCTCCTGCGAAATTCCCCACAAAGCATAGGATTGGTCTTTATTGTCGTCAAGTCCCTTGGAGATAACATAACGGCCGTTTTCCTCACGCAGGTTAGCATAGTGACCTGTTGCTATATAATCGCAACCCAGCTGATCCGCACGGCGCAACAGCGCGTCCCATTTAATGTGCGTGTTGCAAAGTACGCATGGGTTTGGCGTACGGCCTGCCAGGTACTCATCCGTGAAATGGTTGATTACAAAATCACCAAACTCTTCGCGGATGTCAATAATATAGTGCGGGAAACCCAATTGCACGGCTATGTTGCGCGCGTCGTTGATGGAATCGAGGCTGCAGCAGCCTGTTTCTTTTTTGCTGGCGCCACTGGAGGCGTAGTCCCACGTTTTCATGGTCATCCCCACTACCTCGTAGCCCTGCTCATGCAGCATTACGGCAGCCACCGAACTGTCGATGCCGCCGCTCATGGCTACTAATACCCTTCCTTTTGTACTCATTATATTTAAAGGTATGTCTGTCTATCTAAAATTAAAATCAAATTGATACAAATATAGCAACAACTATAGAGTTATAAAGTTTCAGATTCTAATTAATACAGCTACTTAAGCGAAAGACACCGTAGAAAAGAAAGCGTTGTATGCAAAAAGAACAAAAAAGTTTGGGTAGATAGCGAAATAGGCTTTTACTTTGGGCTAAGAAAAAAGCAGAAAAATCGATCACTAAATATAAAGTATAAATTACCATGGGCCTACGTACCTCTGTGATAGTAAATGGGATAAACAACCTAAGCGATGCGCGCTACTGCGCAGGCATGGGTGTGGACATTATCGGATTTAACCTGAAACTGGACGATCAGGAGCGTGTGCAGCCCAATACTCTGAAAGAAATCACAAGTTGGGTAGCCGGCGTGAAGCTTGCAGGCGAGTTCTTAAGAGCCAGACCCGATACGATAAATGAGATAGCCTCAGAATTTAACCTCGATTACATCCAGCTGAACATCCCTTACCTGATTGATGAAATTGAGGAGATCAACCTACCGGTAATTCAAAAGGTGTTTATCAATAAGGACACTGTTGAAAGTGAACTCCTGGAAATGATGGAACTGTATAGTTCTGTGGTGCATGCTTTCATACTTTACTCTGATGATTTTGATAAAGTAGATGAAACGAATGCGCCTTTCCTGGCTGACATCTGCAAGCGGTTTGATGTCTACATTGGCTTCGGATTGGATAAAGGCAATATCAACACGGTGTTGAAGAAGATTAAGCCTACCGGCATCGGACTACAAGGCGGCCATGAAATTAAGCCGGGCCTAAAGGATTTTGACGAACTGGCCGAAATTTTTGAAGAGATTGAGGAAGCTTAATTTAGTTCTGAGTATCGAGTCACGAGTTCTGATTTAAATTTTTTTAGCTGCTAAGCAACGAGGCCAGCCGGTGTACCGGCTGGCCTCGTTGCTTTCAAATCTTTACCTAAATTTCTCAGGACTCAGAACTCACACTGAGTACTGCAGGTACTTAATCTTTATACCCTCAGCCAGGTAGCGTTTCTCATAGGTAGTTTGAATACCCATGGTATGCTCCTGCAGGTCGGAGTTATAGAGGTCTTTCGTCTGTAGCAAGTTCTTTACCTTTCGATCAGCGAGTATTTCAAGCGTATAATCGAAGAGCGGCTCGTTATCTGTTTTAAAATGAATAATGCCTCCTGGCTTAAGAATTCGCTCGTACAGTTCCAGGAAACGCGGAGAAGTTAGCCGGCGCTTGATGTCACGGTCGCGCGGACGTGGGTCCGGAAACGTAATCCAGATTTCGTCGATTTCATTTTCAGCGAACAATTCGCCAATGTTTTCGATAAAAGCGCGAAGGAAGGCAACGTTTTCAAGCTCCTCCTCCATCGCCATGGTACTGCCCTTCCAGATGCGGGCTCCTTTGATATCGGATCCGATAAAGTTTTTATCCGGAAACAAGCGGCCCATGCCCACGGTATACTCTCCGCGGCCGCAGCCCACCTCCAGCACAATTGGATTATCGTTGTTGAAGTATAATTTTCGCCAGTTACCCGCTAACTGGTCATACAGCTCATTGCCTGGTTCGAAAACGTTCTCGCGTTCCGCTACCACGGCGAATTTCGCCATTTTAGATCTTCCCATACTTATAGTTCTTCAATTTCAGCAACCACAAAGGTACTACCTCCTATAAAAATAACCTCATCGGGCGCTGCATTTGCTTTTGCCGCTGCTACGGCCTCAGTCACAGTTTCGAAGCCACTACCTTTCAAGCCTACTGCTTCTGCCTTTGTCATAAGTTCATGCGCTGGTAGCGCACGGGGAATGGCAGCTTGGCAAAAATAATAAGTATAAGTTAGTGGTAACAACTGCAGAATGGTAGAAACATCTTTATCGTTAACGGCACCAAAAACAAAATGCACTTGCTTCGGGTGAAGTTGCTTAAGCCCCTGAAGTATCTGTTTAATCCCGTCTTCGTTATGGCCTGTATCACAGAGCATCAGCGGATGCTCCTGCAGCACCTGCCAGCGACCTTTTAGCCCAGTGATACCTTTCACGTTGGCCAGCCCTGCACGTACCGCTTTATCGGAAATTGCAAAGCCCTTTTCGTGCAGCAGCTTCAGCACCTGCAGTACCCCCGGCAGATTATACATCTGATACGCCCCTGCCAGATCAAGCTCCAAGCCCTGCAGGAAAACCTGCTCCTTGTAGTACACCTGAAAAACTTGCCGTTGCAAGCTGGAACTGGTCACCTCTACTCTGAATTGGTCATCGGCGAAGTATAGCGGTGCAGTTACCTCCTCCGCCTTCAACTCAAATACCTCCTGGGCCTCCACCTGCTTTATACTTATGACCGCTGGAATACCAGGCTTGATGATACCGGCTTTTTCAGTGGCGATGGCAGTTATGGTATCACCCAGCATGCTCTGGTGGTCGAGGCTGATGTTGGTAATGAGCGTAATTTCGGGGGTGATAATGTTGGTGGAATCAAGACGACCTCCCAGTCCTACTTCTATCACGGCGATATCTACCTGCTCCTCTGCAAAATATTTAAAAGCCAGCGCTACCGTCATCTCAAAAAACGAAGGCTGTACCTGCTCAAAGAGCGATTTATACTTCCCCACGAAATCGACAAGGTACTCCGGCGGCAGTTCCTGTCCGTTTACGCGCACGCGCTCTGTAAAGGACTTTAGGTGCGGCGAAGTATAAAGACCTGTCTTATAGCCCGCCTGCTGCAGCACAGCCGCCAGCATGTGCGAACTGCTGCCCTTGCCGTTGGTGCCGCCCACATGAATGCTCTTAAACTCGTGCTGCGGCTGCCCCATAACCTCGCAAAGGGCTATAATGTTGTCGAGGCTCTTCTTAAAAGCAGCATTGCCGATGCGTTGGTACATCGGCAATTGCTGGTATAGGTAATCAAGACAATCTTGATAAGTCATCAAAAAGAATAATATAACTTAGTTAGCCCTAATTCTGAATGTTACAAAACCTGTAGCTCCGGAAGAATTTCCGGTACCTCCTGTTCGGCTAAAAGTGGTTTTACGCAATTGATCTTCGTACCACTTCTTTACCTGTGGCGACACGTTGCTTTCAATTGTGTTGATGCCGATCAGATTTCCGTCCCCATCAATTTTTATCTGAAAGCGGATGATACCGGTTTCGTTGCTGTAGGGGTCGCGCTTGGGCTCAATGTCGTAGCGCCAGCCTGCCATGTCAAGTGATCCGCCTGCACCGCCGCCTGCTTTGCCATACATGGCTTTCGAGTTGATGTCCCCGTCCGGACTGCCTTTGTCGCCCACTTTACCGGTATCGTCACCGTTGTTGTTGCCGGTAGCGTTATCGGATGTGCCGTTTTTACCGGTGCCAGTGCTTGTTGTTGGCTTGCCAGGATAAAGTGACTTTGGCTTCTCCGGCTCTTTGGCAACAACCTCTTCTTTAGGCGGTGTCTTCGTTTCCTTCTTCACCACTTCTTCCTTTGGCTGTGGCTTTGGCTGAGGCTTCACTTCTTCCTTTACCGTAACAGGCGCATCAGCTGTGGTGGTCACCACCTTGGGCGCCTCTACTGGTGTGGGTGGAGTGGCAGGCGAAGGCTTTACAACCGGCTCCGGGTCCGGCAGCGGGTCTGGCTCAGTTGGCGCAGGTTTGCTGTCCTCCACATTCTTCGATTTGTTCGGCGTAGCCATGGTCTGCACATCGCCACTTCCCTGCTCGTCTGTGCCGAAGTTCATCATAATGCCCAGTTCTTCGGCTGGAGGATCAGGTGCGCGCCAGGCCAGCATGTAAATCAGGAAAAGCAGGATAAGCGCATGCAAGCCAATGCTGACACCGGCCGCTATGCGTTTATTCTTTTCTTCTTCCTGTGAGTGCGCTATTGCCATAGTATAAGTTATTCAGTACCCGGCACGGTAGCCAGTGTTACAGATGCATTTAAATTCTTGGCGATACCGGCCACCTTTACCAGGTACTCCACCGGAACGCTCTTGTCTACATGTAACACAACTGCGCCCTGCTCTGTTCCCTGCAGCAAAGCGGTAAGCTGTGGCTCAATATCCTCTAGCGCAACAGGCTTGTCGTTTACAAAATACTGCAAGTCATCTGTGATCGTCACGCTGATCTTCTGCATCACGATATCACTAGCCTTGCTGCTCGGCAAACTCACCGGCAGGCCCGAAGGGGTTACAAAGTTAGAGGTCAGCATGAAGAAGATCAGCAACAAGAAAATAATGTCCGTCATAGACGACATGCTGAACTCGGCGTTGACCCTGTTTTTAGAGCGGAAATTCATGCTTAAAGCTGTGGTTCTTGTAAAAGATCAAGGAATTCAATGGAGGAGTACTCCATGGAATGCACAATGCTGTCGATTTTGGATACCAGGTAGTTGTACCCGACATAGGCAGGCAGACCAATAATCAAACCGGTTGCCGTTGTTACCATGGCCTCATAAATACCGCTGGAAAGCAGCTTCGGGCTTACAGAACCCTCTGCCTGGGCAATAGCGATAAAAGCACCGATCATACCTGTAACCGTTCCCAAAAAGCCCAGCATCGGCGCGGCACCGGCAATAGTTGCCAACGCAGACAAGTTCTTCTCCAGGCGGCTGATCTCAATTTTGCCTACGTTCTCGATAGAAGTCTCTATGTTCTTCAGCGGGTTTCCGATGCGGGAAACGCCTTTAGAGATCATGCGGGAAACGGGTGTGTTGGTTTGGGCACAAAGCATTTTCGCTCCGTTGATATCGCCAGCAAGTACCATGCTTTTGATCCGGTCGTTGAAACCCTCGGGGTTTTGTGCGGCTTTCTTCAGTGTCAGGTAGCGCTCCACAAAAATGTAGATAGCAACCAGCGACAACAGCGCCAGCGGAATCATGAACCATCCCCCGGCCAGGGTAAGGTCCCAAAGTGAAACAGATGTTTCAGCAGCAGCTTCAGCCCCTTCAGCTAAAGCAGTAGTCGTATCGGCAGGTGCCGAAGTGGTGATTTGTAATAAGAGTGACGTCATGTTAATTAGTAAGTACCCAAAGTGTTTCTCCGAATTTTTTTCTATAAGTGTTAAGTTCTGCCTGTGCTTCTTCTTTGGTTGAGAAATCAGCCACTGCTACCCTGTAAAGTCTGCTGCCAGGGCCAGGAAGTACCACCTTCACATCACCACCATCCTTTTTAAGTATGGCACGGCTTTCTTCCGCATTCTCTAAACGCACATAGCCGCCGGTTATGATATAAAAACGGCCGTCGTTGGCATTCACTATGTGTGCGGGCATCTTTGCTTCTTCCTCTTCTACTACTGCCACCTCTGTAACACTCTCTGCTGCAGCAAATTCAGCAGCATCATCTGAAGCCATACTTGCAGAATCAACAACTATTTCTTCCTCGGAGGCAAAAGCATCTGACTCTTCTATACCTGGTTGTGCCACTTCAGGAAGCATAATAGCATAGTGGTGCAGGCGCTCCTCTTCTGTGAAAGGCACGTAATCCGCCGCGTAGCGATCTACCGGGCTGGCTGCATAGGCGCTGTTGCCGCCGTTGAACAGCATGACAGGGTTGAGACTGCTCATGTTGTAGTTCGCCTGCAGCGACAGGAAGTATAAAGCAGACACAGACAAGCCAGCAAGCGCCAATCCGGCGGCCATGTGATACGCCCGTTTGATGCGCTTTCGAAGCGGAAGTGGCTGCTTCTGCTCTGCCAGTTCCTGCTGACGCTCTTTAATAAGGGTGCGAAGCACTGCTGGCTCCTCTACCCGCAGAGGCCTGGCCACCAGTTCCGGCAATCCAAAGCTCTCTTCCAGCATATTGTCTATTTCCACATACTCAAACACCAGACGATGCTCAGAGCTGTATCGGAAAAGCCCTATCTCGCTAAGCTCAAACCGGTTACTTTGCTGCAGCGCATTCTTAGCCGCATGCACAAACTTAGCAACCAGCGCCTGGGCTTCCTCTTTCGAAATATTGTTCTGGTGCGCGATCGTGCTGATCAGCAACCCGTCGTTCAGAACCAGCTTCTCATTGAAAGCAATGGTTTTTGACGGAGGCTGCAGCGTGTGCTTCACAGGGTTTATGCGTGCTGGCACGTAACGAGCTATTAATCCCCCAAAATCAGGGATAATAACACAGTCGTGGTCATACAAAAGTGACTTGATATGCTTCTCAACCATAGGCATTTGTTAGAAAGAATAAGTTACGCCGCCAATCAGATTTATACTTTTATTCGGGTAGTTCACAAAACGCTCGTACTTCTTCCCGAACAAGTTATTGGCCATCAGGAACACGGTAAAGTTGTTCGTGAATTTGTAATCCGCTTTCAGGTTCAGGTCGATGATGGAATCTGTCTGTCGCAGCACCGTTGTTCCATCCGGGCGGGTAATACGGCCAAATGAATCACCAATATAATAAAGTTCTGAATTAAAGAGAATCTTGTCGTAGAAGTTGTAGGTACCGTAAATGCTGGCCATCAGCTCAGGGCGGTGGAAGGGCTGCTCTAAGTTATCTGTGTTATAGCTGTTATAGTCAGCCTTTAAACCCAGTCTAATTTCGTCGGAATAGTTGAAGGACGCCTCTGCAAAAATATTCAACACATTCGTGATGCCGTCGTCATACAGCAGCTCGAACTTGGTGGAGTCCGAAACCGAGTTGTTGTAGAAGTATAAGTTGCGGAAATTCTGGTACGCCACACGTCCATTCAGGTGCACGTAATTGGCAATGTTGGCTTGAAAACCACCGTAAATCTCCAGTCCCTTGTTTACATCGGCCACCTGCACGTTTGGCGCCAGGAATGGATTCTCCTGCGTCAGTTCATATAAAGTGGTCCTTTCAAGGTCACCTCCTATCCCTCCGAACAGCAACAAGTTGCCTTCGATAGGCTCTACAGCCAGGCGCACCATCGGGTACACATTAAACTGACGCGCATCGTTTACCTCGTCGCCCGTATAGGCTACTTTGGCGCCCAATGTCAGGCGTAGGGCGTTGAGCTTGCGCTCGTAAGCTGCATTGAGTTTAAAGAAGCCACGGCCTACGTCTGCGGAGTCTCCATACGACACAAAGGATAAGTCTGCATCTACACGGAATGCTGACAGCTCATCGATGCCATACTCGCTGCGAAGATCAACCGCGAAATTGCTTTCGCTCATGTCGTAGTGATCGTTGATGTAGCGGAAGCGCGCTCCGGCTTTGTAAAGGAAAGGCGCACCGGAGGTCTGGTTATGAAAGTAGCCACCTGCATGGATGCGGTTGAACACCTGCTTGATCGTATCACGATTCACCTCCTGCTCCAACGATGGGGCGTAGCCATAGAAATAATGTTTCTCACGGCCATACTTTACATCGCCGCCAACTGTTAAACCTTTCAAGTAACGCTCGCCATGAACGCCCAGATCAGACTGTGACACAGCAGAGTTATCCTTGTCAACAGGGCCACGGGAAGAGGAAACATGGCTGACGTTGGCGCCATAGCTAGCCGTTTCGCTGCGCTTGTTATGAAAATAGCCTTTTAAGTAAAGTGTCCCGTAGTTGCCCAGGCCGGCCTTCAGGTAATTGCCGTACAGCTTTGTCAGTTCGTCCTGCTTAATGGTCAGCACGCGCATCTGCAGTTCAATGTCCTGCGAAGGCAAGCGGTAATCCGTGAAGCGGTAGCGTACGTTGCGGTCACCGATCTCTGGGGGCGTGATGCGGAATTTCTCGTAATTGCGGGCAGCCTGTGGCAGTTCTATCACACGGTTCTTCTCCACCACCACCTCTGCGTCCTCCAGCTTGGCTCCTTCGTTCCACCCCTGAGTCTGAGCCTGCGTATTGTTCAGGTAACTTTGCCCAACACAAAGCACGATGGCAAGAGAGGCAATTCTAAATTTATTTTTCATGCTGCTGATTCTCTTCTTAAACTAAAATTACTACTTCTGCTGGCCTGTTGAATCAACCGGCTGAACGGTGGTATCCCGAGGTTGGATGGTAGTGTCAACAGGGGCCGAAAGTTGCTGCTGTTGTGGCTGCAGGTTGTTAGGTGCTACCGTTGAGTTTTTGCCCTCCAGCTTTGCCAGCTTCTGCTTCGCCTCGGCCACAATTTCCTGGTTTGGCGCGTTTTCAATGATCGACGTTAACGTGGAGCGCGCCTGGAACATCTCGTTCTGAGCAGCATATATGTCAGAAATTAGCAGGAAAGTCTTTCCAAGCCAGAAATCATAGGAGCCATACTTGTTGCTGAAGGCAAAGGCGTTGTCAAGCGCTTCCTTGTTTTTCTTCTGCTTAAACAATATCTCACTGATCAGGTAATGCGCCTCTGCCCCATTCACATCGTTGGCCGAGGCCTCAGTCTCTCGCAATTCAGTAAGCGCCTGCTCCAGGTTGCCTTGGGCATAGGTGGCTTTACTTCGTAGCAGCAGCGCCAGGTTGTAAGCGTTCAGGTTTGCATTGCCCTGGCTAATCAATTCACCGGCCACGCGCTTGGTAGCTGCATAGTCGTTGGAGCGGTAGTAGCTTTGCATCAATCCTAGCAGCGCTGTTTGCTGCTCTTTTCTGTTCGTGGCCACATCGCGCAGGCGGGTGTAATATTTTATGGCCTCCGCGTAGTTTTTGGCTTCAAACTCCATGTCGGCCACACGTTGGATGGCGCGGTTCACAAACTCGGAGCGGTTCTCGGCAATCACCTGCTTCATCACCTTCATGCCCTGGTCCTTCTTGTTGCTGCGCAGGTAAGAATCTGCCAGGAAATAGCGGGCATCCGGTACGAAGGAGCTCTTTGGATAAGCCGTCAGGTAAGCCTCGAACTTTGCTACCGCCTGCTCATAGCGTTGGTTGAAGTACAATGTTTTAGCTGCTTCGTACTCAACACTTTCTAAGGCATTGCTTTCCGGGTTGGCGGACTTAAACTTGTCTACATAGGTATCGAATTCGCTACTTCTGTTCTCCTGGCCAAGCACCTCCTGCAAGCTATACAAAGCGCCGCTGGCTACTTTAGAGTTCGGGAACTCGTTTAGCACGCGCTGCTGGTCTGCAATCGCCAGATCGTTCTGACGCAGGTTGGTGTAGGCAATGCCACGCTTTTGCAGCGCGTTCGGAACCAGTTTGCTGTCGGGCATTCCGTTGATCAGCTTGGTAAACCCTTGAACGGCCGGCTGGTAGTTGCCCGACTCAAAATCGATGAGTGCATACTGGTACATGGCGTCATCACGGTAGCGGGAATTCGGGAACTTGTTGATCAGTTCCTCCAAGGAGTTCTTCGCTCTGTCGTTTCTGTTAAGGATGCTCTGCACCACGCCTTTCTGGAAAAGCGCATAGTCTCTGTCTGGCGAGCTGCTGGAGATTACGCGCTCGTACAGGTTCAGTGCCTCGTTGTAATTCTTATTTACATAGTATGTATCGGCCAGGCGAACCGTGGCGTCGTTGTAGTTTGGATTGCTGGGCTGTATGTTGTCCAGATAAGCCTTGAAATGTGTCAGCGCCTTATCATACTCCTTTGTGTTAAAGTAGGCGTAACCGATTCCGTAGCGCGACTTAACGTAATAATCTGCTTTGGTGCTCGGCGCGGCGCGGAAAACAGCGCCATAGCTGTTGATGGCATCGTTGTACTTCTGTCCAATAGAATAAGCCTCGCCCTTCACAAAATGGCTGGAGGCTGTCACTTCCTTATCGTAAGGGTACTGCAGCGATTTGTCGAGCATGGCCACCGCCTGTGGAAACTTACTGTCGTTAAACAGGTTTACGCCGTGGTAGTAGGTTACGCGCTGGTAGGTCTGCAGAATACGCCAGCTCTTCTTCTCAAGGCTTTCAATGTGCCGAATGGCCGCGGCATAATCGTTGGAGCCAAAGTATGATTCGCTCAGCAGCCTGTCTGCTTCCTCTGCCTGATCGGATTCCGGATAATTTTTACCAAAATCAGCCAACGTATTGATTACATCGCGGAAGTTGCCGAGCTCAAAGTTTACCTGCGCATATTTCAGCGTGGCAGCTTCTGTCACCGCTTTGTCCTGATCGTTCTTGCGGGCCTGATCAAAGGCGGTGAGGGCGAACTGCTTGTTATCTTCTTTCAGGTAGCTAAGGCCAAGATAATAGGCCGCGCTTTGCCCGAGGGAGTCTTTCTTAAGGGCTATTTCCTTGAAATTGGCAATGGCGTTCTTGTAGTTGTTATTCTTGTAATCAGTAAAGGCGATTTTATACTGCACCACCGGCTCCAGGGAACGCTTGCCCTGGGCATACTGGTTAAAGAACTTGCCGGCTGTGGCGTAGTCTGCCTTCTGGTAATAGGCATCGCCCACGAGCAGCGCAATCTCATCGGCCTGCTGCACCTGTGGCTGCCGCGCCAGCGCTTCTTCGCCGTAGCGGATCACCTCATACACATCCTTCTCCTTGTAAAGAATCTCGGTGATCATGTAAGGCACGATCTGCTTGTAGGCTTCGTTCTTCTCTGCAATCTTCAAATCCGCCTTGGCAGCTGCGTAGTCGCCTTTGCGGTAAGAGATATAGCCGGCATAATAGTTAGAGGCGTACGCAAACCGGTGCTCATCCTCGCGGAAGCCGGTTGTCTTGTTCTTGTCGAACCAGATCTTGGCGTTGTCAAAGTCCTTGGTGGCGAAGTAGGAATAACCGAGTTTAAACTCCAGCTCGTTGTTCTGCTTTATACTTAGCAGGTGGGTCGGCGCATCCTTTAACAGCTCTATCGCCTTTTTGTAGTCCTTCTGCTCAAAGTAATACAAGCCAAGTTCGTAGTTGGCCAGTGCAGTTTTAGGGTGCGTCGGGTATTTGCGAGCAAAATTGAGCACCAACTGTTCCGCATCCGGGTGCAATAAGTACAGACCGCTCAGGGCGTAGTAATACTGCGCATCGGCTGTTTTGGAATCGTCTCCTTTCAGCTCGATGTACTTTTCAAAAGCCTCCTGCGCCGCGCCATACTTGGCCCGGTCAAAAAGCTCCAGTCCTTCATGGAAGTACCTCTCCTCAGCGGTGAACGCCTGCGTGTGCTGTGCCACCGCCACGTGGGAGCCGCCAGCCAATACGGAGGCAAGTGCTATTTTGTAAGCTATCTTCATGTTTACTTTTATTCCCGGAAGGGTTAGCCGTTTTATTCAGATTAATGGAGCAAATAGCAATCGCGGCTGATACGATGCCGCAGCTACTGCCCCACTCAAAGTTAGTAATTTTTAGAGAGCAGCCACTTTCTTTAACATATTAAAAGTTAAAGCCCGGCTGCTATATCCTGTTGCTCTAATATAATGGGGAAAGTCTTTAAATATTGTCTTCTGTGGATAAAAACCTGATGCTTTGGCGCTTATTTTTCACACCTTCCCCTATTACCGGATTAAAAGGGCAAGGCACGAGGCACCGGGTGCAGCACCTTGAACACCAACTCGCGCAAAATGTCCGAATCACTCATATCACCTCCTGTTATGCCTTTCACCTGCAGGTCCGCCACCCGCACAAAGTGAATGATGTCGGTGCACCGCTGCAACGGAAAATGGCGCATGGCCAGCATGTATTCCTTTACCAGAAAACCGCGGTTGCCCAGGCTCTTGCGGATGCCCTGCTCTGATTTGTCCTGCTGCATGTGCAGGGTCAGGATTTTAGTAAAAAAGCTGAACAGCAGCGTCAGGTTGGGGATGAGCGGGTTGCTCTTGGGGTTTGCCTCGAAATAGTTGATGATACGGTTCGCCTTCAGCGCATCGCGCGCAATCAGGGCCGACTGCAGCTCAAAGATGTTATACTCCTTGCTGATGCCCACATTCTCCTGCACCAGCCCCTCGTCTACCGTGGCACCAGGCTTCAGGTTTATCAGGAGCTTATCTATCTCGTTCGCCAGCCGCGACAAGTCCGAACCGATGTACTCGCTTAGCAGCACCACCGCGGGTTGCGTGGCCTTCATTCCTTTGCTGCGCAGGTATGCCGTTACCCAGGCGGGCACCTGGTTGTCGTACAGCTTTTTAGTGGTAAGCAGCGCGGCGTGCTTGTTCACCGCCTTCGCCAGCGACTTGCGCCCGTCCAGCGATTTATACTTGTAGCAGAACACCAGGATGGTAGACGGGAGCGGGTGCTGCAGGTATGCCTCCAGTTGGCGCATGCCCTCCTCCTTCTCAATGTCAAGTATACTTTGTGCCTCTTTCACAATCACCACCGACTTCTCCGACATCATCGGGTAGCGTTTGGCCTGCAGCAGCACCGTCGACACGTCCACATCCTTGCCGTAAAGCACCACCTGGTTAAACCCTTTCTCATGCTCCTGCAGCGCGTGCTGCTCCACATAGTCAGAAATCAGGTCGATGTAGTAAGACTCCTCGCCCTGCAAAAAGTATACAGGTGCAAATTGCCTTTGCTTCAGTTGCTCTAGAATGCCCTCGGGTGTATGCGACATGTTGGGTTGTTCGGGTGATGGCACGGCCTGTTATACTTGTGCTGCTGCCTGCCTTCTACAAATTTAAGGCATCAGCCATAAAAGTAAAGTATAAAAGCACGAATAAAGAAGCCTTTTTTCAACTCCTTCAACCGAACTGAAAACAACGGCCTACTGTTCTTACTCTTGTGGATGGGGGCCCTGCATAGCGCTGTTGCACTCTCCGACAACTGACTAAAGCAAAGATGATTATCAAGTATAGAAATAGCAATCCAGCGCCACGCTGGAAGTATAAAGCGACGCTGGTGTTTGGGTATAGAGTAGCTTTTTGGGGCCTTGCAGCCTTGTTTCTGTTTTTCCTTTTAGCTGCCACGCTGCCAGATAAAGGAGTTTCGCCGCTGGTGCTTAAAACAGAGCAACTGCCTTTCGCACCCAAAGAATTTTACATTGCCGAAGTAGTGGATGCGCGTTCCGACAAAAAAACCGTGGCACGGCTCATTCCTGTACCTGCTCCCGGCGCTGCCTCATCAACAGTGGCTCAGCCAGTGGACTTGCAAGGTGGCGGACTTGCTGCCGTAAAGCAATTTATTAGCAAAGGACTGAAGCAGAACACCAGCTTACGTCCTGTAACCATCCGCCTGAAGGAGATGAGTATCGTTGAAACACCTGCTCCTCAAGGCCGTGTAGAGGGCAAAGCGGTGGTGGGAATGGAATTTGAGGTGATGCGCGAGGGAGAGCTGGTAAAGCTGACCGAATATAGGGGTGGCATGCGCTATATCAGGCCAGCCAGCCAAACCGATGTGGCAGAACCTGCCCTGCGGCAATCGTTGGTGGAGGCGCTAAAATACCTTAACACCTGGATCAACAAAGAGGCTAACACAAACGAAAGTCTCGCCAAAGGAATAAAAGTAAACTTCTCGAACTACAAAGGCGTCGCCTCCAGGGATACAGTATTCTATTCTCCTTCCCGGCTTCTGAAGTGGGATGATTTTAGCGGCAGCCCCTCTAAACCCAGCAAGTATGCGGCCGCTATTTTCCCTTCATTCGACTTTGTGGGCCATACAAAGGTGATTGATGGCATCGTGCATGTGAACCTGGAAATGAAAGTATACATGCTGCCGGCTTCTTCCTGGGTAAAGGCTGGCCATCTGGATGCTTACGGTCTGAACCACGAGCAAAAGCACTTTGACATTGCCAAACTGGTAGCGGAGCGTTTTAAGCACAAAATAACGCCTGAAATCCTGTCCTTAGCCGACTATAACAGCATTATCCAGTACCACTACATCGAGTCGTTCCGCGAAATGAACCAACTGCAGGAGCAGTACGATGCCGAAACGCAGCACGGGCTAAATGAGGCGGCACAGGCGAAGTGGAATAAGAAGCTGGAGGAAGAATTGGGGAAGTTATAGGTTCAACTGTAGTTAATTAGTTTTGTAGATATAACGGATTTGGCTTTGCGGTGGCGTAGCTACCGTAAAGGTTGGGTTAGCGCATGTGCTTCTATTTATCTAAGTTACTGATTATTTAAGTTACTGAATTCTACTATACTTCCTCTATCTGGTGTCCTTCCCATGTTGTTACAATAGGGCGCTTGTGCATTTTATACCATCGTTGAACAAAGTTTTCAATATTATTCAAATCCGTTTCAATGATTCTCTTTAGTTGCTTTACTCTTTTGCTAAAGCCATACTTCGAATAATAGCTTCCAATTTTGTGCTCCCTAAACATAAAGTCAGAGTCTAGTATCGGGGGTCCTTTAATATCATCAACCCGCAAACGCATTTCTGAAATACTATTAGGTGGAAGCTTATATTGAAGTCCATCCACACCATTTAGTTTGTTTATAGATTCAGGGTTCGGATTTAGTTTGAAGATATTTAAAATACACTTTATCCATCTGTCCTGTCGGTTTATCTGTATTTCAATTATTTCTAGTGTTGAATCAGGTTTTAGACGGCATAATTCATAGGTATAACCTTGAAGATTGTCCCTACAAAACCATGAAGTTGAAAAGGGTGATTTTTTAAAGCCATTCTTCTCTAAGAAAGGAATCCCGCATTCAAGAACTATTTGATTTCTAACTTCAAGTAATTCTTTTGCTGAAAGTTTAAAGAAAAGCCCCATTCTTACTTTTATCTACCGCTTTGAATTTGTAATTGTATTAGCGCTAACTATCGGCTAAACGGATGTCTATTCGGATTATCTGCACTATCTGCGGAGGCACTAGAGCTACTGGCAAACGTTTAAAGCTTTAGCTAATATAAATAATTATTTATCATCATAACACTGCCTTTTAGGCTTTCCGCCCCTTCCTCACTCCAATCTGCCAACTCTTTTCTATATTTGTCTTGAACAGAAGAATGAAGTATAGATGAATCTTATTGAAGAACTGCGTTGGAGAGGCATGCTCCATGATTTCATGCCCGGTACAGAAGAGCAACTGGCGTCTGAAATGACGGCTGGCTATATCGGTTTTGACCCAACTGCCAAATCGCTGCACATAGGTAACCTGGCCACCATCATGCTCCTGGTGCACCTGCAGCGTGCAGGCCATAAGCCGCTTGCCTTAGTTGGTGGCGCTACCGGTATGATAGGCGACCCGTCTGGTAAGTCGGCTGAGCGTAATTTGCTGGAAGAAGATACCCTGCTCGAGAACCAGGAAGGAATAAAGAAGCAACTGGAGAAGTTCCTGGACTTTAACTGCGGGGCTAACTCGGCAGAGATGGTGAACAATTACGATTGGTTTAAGGAGTTCAGCTTTCTGGGCTTTTTGCGCGAGGTGGGCAAGCACCTAACCGTAAATTACATGATGAGCAAAGACTCTGTAAAGAAGCGCATTAATGCCGACGAAGACGGTGACCGTGCGGAAGGGCTTTCTTACACTGAATTTGCTTACCAGCTCATCCAGGGATACGACTTCTACCATCTTTACAAAAACAAAGGCGTAAGGCTGCAAATGGGAGCCTCAGACCAGTGGGGAAACATCACGACCGGCACCGAATTAATCCGCCGCATAGATGGAGGTAAAGCCTTTGCACTAGTTGGCAAGTTGGTGACCAAAGCAGACGGCACGAAGTTCGGGAAATCAGAGGGTGGCAACGTATGGCTCGACCCAAACCTGACATCGCCATACAAGTTTTACCAGTTCTGGCTGAACCTCTCAGATGAAGAGGCGGAAAAGCTTATAAAAGTGTACACTTTGCTGCCGCAGGAAGAGATAGCCAGCATCACAGAGGAGCACAAACTGGCGCCACATCAGCGTTTATTGCAGAAAGCACTGGCTAAAGATGTTACAATTCGTGTGCACTCAGAAGATGATTACAATTCAGCTGTGGCAGCATCAGAAATATTATTCGGAAAAGGCGATTTACAGACGCTGAAGGGCCTGAAAGAGGATGTTTTGCTCTCTGTATTCGAGGGAGTGCCCCAGATTGAGGTCAGCAAGTCGGCCTATGCCGACGCAGCCACCGTAACCGACCTGCTTTCGGAGCTAACAGAGGGACAGATTTTCGAGTCGAAGGGAGAAGCACGACGCATGATCAAGAATGGCGGCGTAAGCGTGAACCGGGAGAAGGTGCAGGGAGCAGATGACGCCGTAAACTTCGAGCTGCTGCAGGATAAATACCTGGTGGTACAGAAGGGGAAAAAGAACTATTACCTTATTGCAGTTAACTAACTGATTTACAGATAATTACAAATAAAAAAGGTGACCAGATAGGCCACCTTTTTTATTTATGCTGTGAGTGCTACTTACTTAGCAGACTCAGGTTTAGAGTTTTTCTGATCCTGAACTTCCTTACGGATGTCCTGAGCCATGTTCTTAAGGTCCTGCATGCCTTTACGCACACGTGTACCGGCGGCAGCGTTACCTTTTTCATAGAACTTTTCGAAGTCGCCTTCCAGGGACATTACCAAGTCCTTCAGTTTGCCAAAGTTGTTGTTCATTAGAGCTACTGTTATTGTGAAACATTTGATTTTGTAGCTCTAATATACACATTAGTTACAAATAAGCAAAGATTAGCCAAATTTAATATAAGGCCAAAACGGCCGTTAAGCCGTAACTGTAGGGTTTGAGTATAAACCCTTATCTAGCTTTTGTGCAATTTTTTCGAAAGCAGCAATGGTTACCTGCACATCTTCCAGGGTATGAACCGCTGTTGGAATAAGACGCAGCATGATCACATCCTTCGGAACTACCGGGTAAACCACGATTGAGCAGAAAATGCTGTAGTTTTCACGCAGATCCAGTGTCAGTTGGGTGGCATCCGGAATCTGTCCGTTAAGGAACACAGGCGTAACCGGAGAATCCGTAGTGCCGATGTTAAAGCCTTTCTCGCGCAAACCGCTCTGCAGGGCGTGCACCACTTCCCATAGCTTGTCTTTCAGCTCCGGCTTAGAACGCAACAGCTCCAAACGCTTTAGTGCACCCACTGTAATGGGCATCGGCAGCGACTTAGCGAATATCTGTGAACGCATGTTGTAGCGCAGATACTCAACTACTTGCTCGTTTGAAGAAACGAAGGCACCGATGCTAGCCATTGATTTGGCAAAGGTAGAGAAGTAAATGTCGATCCCGTCCTGCACACCCAGGTGCTCTCCTGTACCGGCGCCTGTGGCACCCATTGTACCGAAGCCGTGGGCATCATCCACAAACAGACGGAAGTTGAATTTCTCTTTCAGCGCCACCACGCCGCGTAGGTTGCCCAGGTTACCTGACATCCCGAACACGCCCTCAGTGATGACAAGTATGGCACCGCCTGTATTTTCAGTCCAGCGTGTAGCACGCTCCAACTGCTTCTCCAGGCTTTCCATATCGTTATGGCTATAGACAAACCGCTTGCCCTGGTGCAATCTTACACCGTCAATGATACAGGCATGCGACTCGGCGTCATATACAATTACATCGTGGCGGTCGACCAACGCATCTATGATAGACACTACACCCTGGTATCCGAAGTTAAGCAGCAGCGTGTCCTCTTTCTTGATGAAATCAGAAATCTCAGCCTCTAACTGCTCGTGCTTGCTGGAGTTACCAGACATGATACGGGCACCCATCGGGTAAGCCATTCCCCACTCTGCAGCAGCCTCAGCGTCCGCTTTACGTACCTCAGGGTGGTTAGCCAAGCCAAGGTAGTTGTTCAGGCTCCACGTTAAAACGTCTTTGCCTCTGAACTTCATATGGGGAGCAATCTCACCTTCAAGCTTTGGAAACGTGAAATATCCATGCGCATAATGTGAGTGGCTGCCTAACGGACCTCTGTTGGTCAACAACTTTTCAAATAAATCCACTTGTGTAATAATTAGGTTATCGGGATATTTTCAAACTTAACTTGCGCATTATACACAATCCACCGAAATAAAGTATAATGCTGCGCAAAGTTATGGTTTCTAAGTTTCATATACAATCCATACACTATACTGCTACCCTCTTTTTAGAGGCGCAATTTTTAAGTTTGAGCTCAAAAGCTTTTCTTTGAAGAAAATTAACCTAGCTTCTGCATGAGAAAGATCAAAAAGATATTGGTTGCCAACCGGGGAGAAATTGCCTTGCGCGTAATGCGCTCTGCTAAGGAAATGGGTATCAGCACTGTAGCTATTCACAGCGAAGCCGATCGCAACGCTTTGCACGTGCGCTTTGCTGACGAGGCAGTATGCGTGGGCGGTCCCAAATCGAGTGAATCCTACCTGCGCGGCGACGTGATCATACAAGTGTGCAAGGATTTGGGCGTTGATGCCATTCACCCGGGCTACGGCTTCCTGTCAGAAAACGCCGGCTTTGCCAAGGCGGTGCAGGAGGCAGGACTCATCTTTATCGGCCCCTCGCCTGAGGCCATCAGCCTGATGGGCAGCAAGCTGGCTGCTAAGGCCGCTGTGGCCAAGTATAACATACCAATGGTGCCAGGCACCGAAGAGGCAATAACGGACGTAGAAGCCGCCAAAGTGATCGCACAGCAGGTTGGTTTCCCGATCCTGATAAAAGCCAGCGCCGGTGGCGGTGGCAAGGGCATGCGCGTGGTAGAAAGTGTAGAGGTGTTTGAAGAGCAGATGCAGCTGGCCGTGAGCGAGGCTACCTCTGCCTTCGGTGATGGCTCTGTCTTTATTGAAAAGTACATCGGCTCTCCACGACACATCGAAATTCAGGTATTGGGCGACACGCACGGGAACATTGTGCACCTCTTTGAGCGGGAATGTTCCATCCAGCGGCGCCACCAGAAGGTAATTGAAGAGGCTCCTTCTGCCGTGCTCACACCTGAACTGCGCGACGAAATGGGCCGCAATGCAGTGAACGTAGCCAAAGCCTGCGACTATGTGGGAGCCGGTACCGTGGAGTTCCTGCTGGATGAGAACATGAACTTCTACTTCCTGGAGATGAATACCCGCCTGCAGGTAGAGCACCCGGTAACAGAGCAGATCACCGGCCTGGACCTGGTAAAAGAACAGATTATGATTGCGGAGGGCAACCCTTTAGGTTTCAGCCAGGATGAGCTGAAGATTTACGGACACGCACTCGAGCTGCGCGTTTACGCAGAAGACCCCGCCAACAATTTCCTGCCTGATATCGGCACACTTGAAACATACAAGCGCCCTCAGGGCCTGGGTGTGCGGGTAGATGACGGATTCGAGCAGGGCATGGACATTCCAATATACTACGACCCGATGATCGCGAAGCTGGTAACATTTGGCAAAGACCGCCAGGAAGCCATCGACAAGATGCTACGCGCGATCGCTGAATATCAGATTACTGGAATCGAGACGACGCTACCGTTTGGCGCCTTTGTACTGCAGCATGAGGCGTTTGTCAGCGGCAACTTCGACACGAAATTCATCGAGCGTTACTTCACTCCTGAAGATTTGGCTGTTAAACCAAACTCAGACACTGAGGAGATAGCCGCTGCACTTGCTGCTATGCTGCTGAACAAGCAAAAGCCTGCCTCCAACGGAGCAACTGTTACCACAACAGAGGCCACTTCTTCCTGGCGTAGAAACAGAACTCGCTAAACTGATAGACAGGCAAGTATAAAATTACTTCAAGTATAAAAGGCTGGGGCGCTGCAGAATATGCAGCGCCCCAGCCTTTTATACTTATACTTGAAAGCTTAAGAGTCTTATACTTCTGCTCAGATAAGGTCAAAAAGGCTTTTTACGCCTATATGACGTTCCTTTGTAAAACCCTCCCCATAGGTAACGCCAATGGAATGCCCCAGCTCCAGCGCCCTTGCCTCCACGAATCTTAAGAACTCTGGAGAGGAGATGTACGTGTTGGGGGAAGTATCGTCCGGGTTGTAGAACTGTGATTTGAAGGCGCGGATCGTTTCCATCTTTTTCTCCCAGTAGGGCGTCACGTCTACCACCACATCCGGCGTGATAAGGCGGTCCTGTATGTAATGATATACCACCTTAGGGCGCCATGCCTCCTGCTCCTTCCCTGACTCCTCCTGTGTACTGATCATTTTCAACCCGGCTTTGAAGCACGACTCCGAAACAAGATCAGAACCCCGGCCATGGTCCGGATGGCGATCATGAACAGCATTCATGAGCACGATCTCAGGCTTATACTTCCGGATTTTTTGAATTACCTGCAGCTGGTGCTCCCTGTCGTTCTGGAAGAAACCATCTGCCATATCCAGATTGTCGCGAACGCTAACGCCCATTACCCTGGCGGCATCCTCACCCTCCTGCAACCTTATTTCAGGGGTACCGCGTGTGCCTAGCTCGCCCCGGGTAAGGTCAACAATGCCAACTTTCTTTCCAGCGGCTATGTGCGCTATCAATGTGCCTGAACAGCCCAACTCGATATCATCGGGGTGTGATGCAAAGGCCAGTATATCTAGTTTCATGTTGTGTTTTTCTGTTAACGGATACGCAAAGACTTGCCTACCCGTAAGGTAGTGCGCGAACTGATCCCGTTCAGGCGCGTTAGCTGACTTACGGTAACTCCGTACTTTTTGGCTATACCAGAAAGTGTGTCCCCGCTGCGTACCTTGTGGTAGGCTGCACGCCTGCCACTACTGGCACTACTGCTGCTCCTGGACCTGTTGTTATAGTTGAAGACAGCAGACGTAATCTGGTAGCTTTCACCCTTTAACAGGTAATCCGGGAAGTCGTACAGGTTCTCTGGGTCCATAGGGTTACCCTGGTAGCGAACTTCGTAGTGCAGGTGCGGGCCTGAGCTACGGCCGGTGCTGCCACCTAACCCGATCAATTCTCCAGCTTTCACAAAGTCGCCTGGCTGGGCAATGGCTTTGCTCATGTGGCCGTACAGGGTCTCCAGCCCGTTGTAATGGCGCACCACAATGTAGTTGCCATACCCGCCGCCGTCCCACTTGTTAATGCGCACAACGCCGTCAAACGCAGCGAAAATAGTATCCCCCGTGTCCAGGTCAATGTCTGTGCCATAGTGCCAGCGTCCTCCCCTTGCGCCAAAGTGGCTCGTGATGGGAGTTTTGACCAGGGGCATGTTGTAATTGCGGTTCTGCTTAGGATCGTAGAGTTGTATGTCTACCGTGTCTTTCAGCTGCCGACTGTCCATGCGATACGGATTTATGTTGCGGGTATCCCAAATGGCATAGTAACTGGCAATCCTGATCCAGGTAGAGTCCACCAGCACCTCCTCCGACATCTCGACAATATGCTGCTCACCCAGGTCAAGCTCAGTGGTATCTTCACTAACAATAGAAAGCTGCTTTTTGGGATTGAAGAAGATAGATTGGTCTGCATCAGAGTCATCATCCGGAAAATCCTCATACTTGATAAGGATAGTTGTGTCCGGGCGGACGTAATCTATTTTAGGGGTCTTGACCTTGAACAGGTCTTTCATCTTTCCCTGAGCCACCGCTCCTGTAGTGCACCACAAAAGGCAAAAGCAGGAGAACAGGAAAGCTAATGGGGCTTTTAGTTTGAACATGATTTTCAAAAGATAGGCTGTGCTGCCTCACTGCAGCACATCACTCGCTAAATAAAACTGCAGCACAGCCATTTTTATTGTGATACTCCCTGCTGCTTCGCAAAGGATGCAAAGCTAAGAGTTTTTGGGCTTTATGTTGCTATTAATGCAGCCCTTTTGCTGCCAGGTAACGCTCGGCGTCCAACGCAGCCATACAGCCTGAACCGGCAGCCGTTACGGCCTGGCGGTAGGTAAAATCCTGCACATCACCGCAGGCGAATACACCATCGATATTCGTTTTGGAACTTCCAGGAATGGTACGGATATACCCGTTCTCATCCAGGTTGAGGTAATCCTTGAACACGCCAGAGTTCGGCTCGTGCCCGATAGCCACAAAGAAACCCTGCACCGGTATTTCCTGAGTTTCATTTGTCAGCACGTTCTTCAACCGAACAGCCTCCACCGTGTGCTCCCCCAGAATCTCATCCGTCACCGTGTTCCACAGCACTTCGATATTCTTGGTGTTCAGCACACGCTCCTGCATGATAGTGGAGGCGCGCATTTCACCACGACGCACCACCATGTATACTTTGCGGCAAAGGTTAGAGAGGTAGGTTGCTTCTTCTGCAGCAGTATCGCCGGCACCCACAATCACCACGTCCTGGCCACGGTAAAAGAAGCCATCACATACAGCGCAGGCAGATACGCCGCTTCCGTTCAGCCTGGCCTCTGATTCAAGTCCGAGCCATTTAGCCGAGGCACCGGTGGATATAATCACGGTATCGGCTTCTATTGTCTTCTGGTCATCGATCACCACCTTGTGTGGCTGCGAAGAAAAGTCAACTGCGGTGGCAATGCCGTAACGCACGTCTGTACCGAAACGCTCGGCCTGCTTCTTAAAGTCCTCCATCATCTGAGGGCCCATAACTCCCTCTGGATAACCAGGGTAGTTTTCCACGTCATTTGTAATCGTCAGCTGGCCACCTGGCTGCAGCCCTTGGTATAGCACTGGATTAAGACCAGCTCTGGAGGCATAAATTGCTGCGGTATAGCCAGCAGGCCCAGAGCCGATAATAAGGCACTTCACTTTTTCTATTTCCATTTCTACTTTAGTCTAAAAGAAATTTGGATGCAAGTATACAAAAAATCCGGGCCTTTGCCTGCATGGGGCACTGTAAAAAGGCCGGACGATAGTACAACAAAAAAAGCCCCGGCTTGTTGGCCAGGGCTCCTCTTTGATGTTTAGGCGATTAACCTAAGTATGGCTTTAACGCTTTGCTTCGGGAAGTATGGCGTAACCGGCGGATAGCTTTCTCCTTGATTTGGCGAACGCGCTCACGGGTAAGGTTAAACTTCTCTCCTATTTCCTCCAGTGTCAGGGAATGCTCTCCGTTCAATCCAAAGTACAACGTAATCACGTCGGCCTCACGCTTTGTAAGCGTAGACAGCGCGCGCTGCACCTCCTTGCGGAGAGAATCGTTCATCAGGCCTGTGTCCGGCGACTCCTCGTCGTCGTTCTCCAGCACGTCCAACAGTCGGTTTTCCTCACCCTGCACAAACGGTGCGTCCACAGACACGTGGCGGCCTGAAATTTTAAGCGTATCGACTACCTCTGCAGTAGTCAGTTCCAGTACTTCGGCAATTTCTTCAGGCGATGGCTCCCGCTCGAATTTTTGCTCCAGCTCGGAGAATGATTTTGAGATCTTGTTCAATGATCCTACCCGGTTCAGCGGCAAACGCACAATGCGCGACTGCTCGGCCAAAGCCTGCAGGATGGACTGACGAATCCACCACACGGCGTAAGAGATGAACTTGAAACCCCTTGTCTCGTCAAACCTTTTGGCTGCTTTAATCAAACCAAGATTACCCTCATTGATTAGGTCGCCTAGCGATAGGCCCTGGTTCTGGTACTGCTTTGCCACCGAAACAACGAAACGCAGGTTGGCTTTTGTTAATTTCTCAAGCGCAAACTGATCTCCTTCTCTAATTCTCTGTGCCAGCGACACCTCTTCATCAGGAGTAAGCAAATCGACTTTGCCAATCTCCTGTAGGTACTTATCCAGTGATTGGCTCTCACGGTTCGTAATTTGTTTGCTTATCTTGAGTTGTCTCATCAGAGTATGTTGTTATTCTTTAAATTTTAATGTGAAACCTTGTTTTGGCTCGGTGACTTAACATCAGAAAATCGTGCAAAGTTCTGCCATCTTCATAATAAAGTCAAGATGCACGGGCAAGCGGCTAAAATATAAAACTCCTGGTGCCCTGAAAGCCACTAACGGCAGGCACCAAGAGTTTTAAAATAAGCTGATTACTGGGCTACTTCTTCGCCTGGCTTAGGAAGGATGGCCTTACGGGAAAGCTTGAACTTGCCTGTTTTCTTATCAACATCCACCAATTTCACCTTGATTTCCTCGCCGATTTCCAGCACACCGTCCATTGTCTCTAAACGTCCGTGCTTGATCTCAGAAATGTGCAGCAAACCATCTTTGCCTGGCATGAATTCAACGAAGGCGCCGTAAGGCTGGATTGACTTCACTTTGCCAATGTATACTTCGCCCATCTCTGGTTGTGCTGCAATACCTTTAATCTTGTTCACCGCCTGGTCCATAGACTCCTGGTTGCTGGCAAAGATGTTTACATGGCCCTTCTCATTTTTCTCTTCAATGATGATGGTGGCACCTGTGTCTTTCTGAATCTGCTGAATCACTTTACCACCCGGTCCAATGATAGCTCCGATAAACTCCTTGTCGACCACAATGTTGAACGAACGTGGTGTATGCGGCTTGTAATCAGCATTAGGAGCAGACAAGGTCTTAGACATTTCTTTCAGGATGTGCAAACGACCAGCGTTTGCCTGCTGAAGCGCCTGGCTCAGGATGTCGTAAGACAAACCTTTCACTTTGATGTCCATCTGGCAGGCAGTGATACCTTTCTCTGTTCCGGTTACTTTGAAGTCCATGTCACCCAGGTGATCCTCATCACCCAAGATGTCAGAAAGTACGGCAAATTTGCCTGTCTGCTCATCAGTGATCAGACCCATGGCAATACCAGATACAGGTGCTTTGATAGGAACACCGGCATCCATCAGGGCAAGGCTACCAGCACAAACCGTTGCCATAGAAGACGAACCGTTTGACTCCAGAATATCAGAAACGATACGAATCGTGTATGGGTTCTGGTCTTCCGAAGGAAGCACTTTCTTAAGTGCACGAAGCGCCAGGTTACCATGGCCTACCTCACGGCGGCCTGGGCCTCTGTTTGGTCTAACTTCGCCGGTTGAGAACGCAGGGAAGTTATAGTGCAAGAGGAATTTATTTGTACCAGATACCATGGCGCTGTCGATCATCTGCTCGTCCAGCTTGGTACCCAATGTTACGGTAGTCAAAGATTGTGTCTCACCACGTGTGAAAACGGCAGAACCGTGTGTCGCTGGTAAGTAATTTACTTCTGACCAGATTGGGCGGATCTCATCTAACTGACGGCCATCCAAACGCGTGCGGTCAGACAGGATCATGTTACGAACTGCCTCCTTCTCCACGTCATGGTAATACGTCTTGATCAAGCCAAGGTCATAGTTGTGATCTTCGCCAAGAGACTCGATAAACTCATCACGAACGGCTTTAAAGCCTTCAGAACGCTCAGACTTGTTGGCACGGCCTCTTTTGGCTACTTCGTATGCTTTGTCGTAAGTGGCTGCGTATACTTTCTGGCGCAATTCCTCGTCATGCGTTTCGTGCGAGTAAGTGCGCTTCTCAGTTTTGCCAACCGCTTCAGCCAAATCTAGCTGCGCCTGGCATTGTACTTTGATCGCTTCGTGCGCATATTGGATAGCTTCCAGCATTTCTGCCTCAGAAACCTCGCTCATTTCGCCTTCTACCATCACGACACTGTCCATAGATGCACCCACCATCAGTTCGATGTCGGCACGCTGCAGATCCGTTACACTTGGGTTGATCACCAGTTTGCCATCGATGCGGGCTACACGTACTTCCGAAATCGGGCCGTTGAAAGGGATGTCAGAAACGGCGATAGCAGCAGATGCAGCAAGAGCAGCCAAAGCATCAGGCATGATATCCGTGTCAGCAGATATCAGGTTTATAGTCATTTGTGTTTCCGAGTGGTAGTCTTGCGGGAACAGCGGGCGCAGTACACGGTCAACTAAGCGGGAAACAAGTATTTCATAGTCAGATAATCTGGCTTCTCTGCGCAGGAAGCCCCCTGGTATTTTGCCTGAAGAGGCAAATTTCTCCTGGTAGTCTACAGATAGCGGCAGGAAGTCAACCCCCTCACGGGCATCCTGGTTAGATACCACGGCAGCCAGCAGCATGGTGTTACCCATTTTCACTACGACTGATCCATCGGCCTGCTTGGCCAGTTTTCCAGTTTCAATTGTGATCTCCCGGCCATCCGGAAGAAAAATAGATTTTGTGATTGCGTTGTAGGACATCTTCAATTTTCTTTAGCATCAAAAAGACAGCGCTACCCATTGCAACACTGTCGGTACTGGCAATTTAAGGAAAGGGGGTAAAAAAGATTAGGGAATCCGTTGTAAGAATTCCCTAACACAATTTTATAAGCTTACTTACGAATACCTAGCTCGGCGATGATAGCTCTGTATCGCTCGATATCGTTTTTCATCAGGTAGTTTAGAAGTCTTCTTCTCTTACCTACCAGCTTTAAAAGACCCAGACGAGTGCTAAAGTCTTTCTTGTGGATTTTCAGGTGCTCAGTAAGGTCAGCGATGCGCGTTGTAAAAAGTGCGATCTGCGACTCAGGAGATCCTGTGTCAGTCGTTGCCTTGTTGAAACCGTGCTTTTCGAAAATCTCTTGTTTCGCTTCAGTGGTTAATCTCATTGCGTAAAAGTATCAATCTGTTTTTATCGTGCAAAGCTTGCTATACAAGCCACAAAGGTATATAATATACTTCTACAAAAAAAACATTTCTGAAATCTTTATATAGCGTAATCATATTTTATTTCTACGCAGGCGCGTCATCAGTTTGCGCCAGAAGTCCACTTCCAGCAAACTGGAGTCGTTGCGGGCCTGGTACAGGAAGAAAAGTCCTACCGGTAGCAGGATCATGTTGGCGGCCCACATCCCGGCGCCCACTGAAACAAGCCCTTCGCGCCCCCACTTCTCCCCCAGGATGGTCATCACATACATAATAATAAAAAAGGCAATGGATATAACCACCGGCACACCCAGGCCGCCTTTCTTAATAATAGCCCCCAGCGGCGCACCAATCAGGAACATCACAATAATGGAAATAGATTGGGTATACTTGCGCCAAATCTCCACCTCATAGCTGTTTGCCTCCCGATTAGTGTTCTTGATTCGCTCAACGTAGCTATTGGTGAAGCTCTTGATATTTCGTGCCTTGTTGGTGGCCAGAAGCAGGGTTTCATGTGTTGGGGCCGGCAACTCCCGTTTTACCTTCTTGTCCAGCAGGCGCAGGCCATTCTTTACCTGACCGGTATCTGCCTTGAAATACATATAAAAAGGATCCACGTTCGGTGCAAAATAGCTTCTGTCGCGCTCGCTGTACCGCTGCAGGGAATCCGTCACCACCTTCAACTCATCGATGTTCTTCATCATTTTGTTGTCGGAGAACAGTTCCTCTCTGGTACGGTCAAAATCGAAGGAAGCCATACTTAGCATAAGCTTGCTCTTGTCAAACTCCTGCCGCACGAACTGCTCATTCGAGCTTCTGAAAGAGGCATCGTTCTGATCAACATATGTATTGCCGTCAAACAGCTCCAGCACCAGGTAGGAATCATTGTAATCCATGTACATTTCGCCGGAGTCAGCAAGTATAACCGTGGTATTGGTGCCGCCTTTAGAGTGATCGTAGATCATCACCTCGCGCAGCGTACGCCCCTCGTTCATCTTCTCGTTCACCTTAATGCTGTAGCCGGGAATACCGTTGTAAAAAGCGCCTTCCTTGAAATTCATGGCAGGCTTCTTCTGGCGGATGTCCCACAGCAGGCTATAGGCCTTTAGGTTGGCCTTCGGAACGATGTAGTTGTTAAAGAAGAAAGCACCCACTGTGATGATGCTTACCGCGATCAGCACAGGGCGCAGCACGCGTGTTAGGGCAATGCCTGAGGTTTTGATGGCCGTAAGCTCATGGTGTTCACCTAAGGAGCCAAAGGTCATGAGGGAAGACAGCAACACGGCCAGCGGAAGCGCAACAGGAGCCATGTTGATGCTAAAGTAAAAAAGCAATTCGGCAAAAACCTGGCCTCCCAAGTCTTTGCCCACCAACTCATCGAGGTACTTGAGCATGTACTGCGTGAGCAGTATAAACTCCACTACCGAGAAGGTAAGTAAAAAGGGCCCAAAAAAGGCCTTTAGAATAAGCTTATCTAGTTTCTTCATGCGTAATAATGCGGTGGGCTATAGAGTAGTACAGCCACCCTCTGTATGGCATACGCCTGTAATTACCATGCAAAGATAAGCAGTTAGCCGCGCAAATAAGCTACCCTCCCACTATTTCGCGCAAATTCTGCATCAGGTTGTCCCACAGTTCCTCCATCTCCTCCTCGTCATCCTCATCAGAATAATCGACTACCTTCAGAAACTGCTCCTGTGTCAGTTCGCTTGCCTCGATGGAGAAATCTATGTAAGAGGCATCCGGCACATGCTCCCGCTTCTCGCTCAGGAAAAGAAAACGGACAGAGCGATTAATGCGATGGCTCGTTAGTTCGGCAAAATGAGTCTGTCCGTCCCACACGAACTTGTACTGCTTCTCGCTGTTCACAGTCGCTTCGTCGCAAAACCATTGGGCAAGGCCACCTGGGGTGCTAAGGTAAGGGTATAACAGCTTGGCGGAGGCATTTATAGGGTACTCCCGCACAAACTTTGTTTTTGTAGCTTTCGTCATACGCAATGGTATAAGTGTATGAGTAAGTATAGCATTATTTATTTGAACAACGTATATCTTAAAAATAAAATATTTTTTTTCTGAAAATCAGCTTGCATTTTCAGAAAAGTAACTGCTATATTTGCACCACAATTCGGCGGGGTAGCTCAGATGGTTAGAGCGCAGGATTCATAACCCTGAGGTCGGCAGTTCGATTCTGCTCCCCGCTACAGTAAAGCAAAAGAGCCGCTTAATTCAATTTAAGCGGCTCTTTTGCTTTTTTAATTGCCCAGCGTGGCGCACCATCATACTACGACAGAATCCTTCCCCCTACTGATGAAAGCTGATCCCACAAGTATGGCGACGGGTAATTTATACCTCATCCACTGAAACACGCACAGCCATACTTAAAGGTAGTTCCCCTCCTTTACCTCGCTAAATTGTCACTCAACAGCGTTCTCGAGTTCACTAAGCGGATAAACTCGGCGCGGTAACCCTCCTTGTCTGCACCGCGGGCACCTTCAGCCAACTCCAGCACCTGCGCAAAAGAAGCGTTCCCTTTAAATTCTGATTCGCGGAGGAGCATGCCAAAAGCAGCCACTGCGGCTGCGAAGCGGAAGTTATCAGAGGTAGCACGTGCAGCTACTGCCCGGGTTGAAACGGTGGAGGTGATGAGCTTGCTTTGTTTGCCATCGGGTGCTTTGTAGCGGAGCTTCAGCGTTAGTAGCTCGTCTGTGGAAGTAGCTCCGTCGCTAAGGTTGGTCTTCTGGTACTTCAGGTCATCCACGTTGCCACCTGCTATATCAGCAGCAGCTAGCTTTGCACCGGCAGGCACTATTTCATACAGGGCGGTCACTGTGTGGCCAGACCCGAGTTCGCCGGCGTCTTTTCTATCATCGTTGAAATCCTCGTCCTGCAGGGCTCTGTTCTCATACCCGATTAGCCGGTAAGCCTTTACCTTTGCCGGGTTAAACTCCAACTGCAGCTTTACGTCTTTGGCTATCGTAAAAAGCGTGCCGCCAAACTCGTTTACAAACACCTTCTTCGCCTCCAGAATATTATCGACATAGGCATAGTTGCCGTTGCCTTTGTCAGCGAGCTGTTCCATGCGGGAATCTTTCAGGTTGCCGGTGCCAAAGCCAAGCACTGTGAGGGCAATGCCTGTTTCCCGCTTCTTCTCAATGAGCCGGCTCAGTTCGCCGTCGCTGCTTACGCCCACATTAAAATCACCGTCTGTGGCAAGTATAACACGGTTGTTTCCGCCAGGCATAAACTGCTCCTGCGCCACCTTGTAGGCCAGGTTGATACCTGCACCGCCCGCTGTAGAGCCACCAGCCTCCAGCATGTGGAGGGCTTCCATAATTTTGTCCTTCTTGTTTCCCGGGGTAGGTGGCAGCACCAAACCGGCGGCACCCGCATACACCACAATGGCTATTTTATCCTGGGGCCGCAATTGCTCTACCAGCAGCCTGAAGCCCGCCTTCACCAGGGGCAGTTTGTCTGGCGTGTCCATAGAGCCGGATACATCTACCAAAAACACCAGGTTGGAGGCGGGCAAGTTTGCAGTAGGAATATCCTTCCCTTGCAGGCCGATGTGCAGCAGCTGGTTTTCTTTGTTCCAGGGACACTCAGATAACTCGGTCGTTACAGAGAAGGGGGCGTCTCCTGCAGGCTGGGGATAGTCATAAGAAAAGTAATTGATCATCTCCTCAATGCGGACCGCATCCACTGGCGGGAGTTGACCATTGTTCAGGAACCGGCGCACATTACTGTAGGAGGCTTTGTCCACATCAATTGAAAAGGTAGACAACGGACTTTTGCGGGCACTCTGAAAAGAACTCTCCTTGATGTAGTCGTAGTTCTCGGTGTTGTGATTTAACTTTTCCGCATCATAAAGCCCCACGCCCCTACCCTTTCTCACCTGCACTCCGGCCACCTGACCTTGCAAGGTGGCATTTCCCCGGATACGCACCTTGCTTTCTGTGGCGTAGCCTGTCATAACCACTTCCTGCAAGACCTTGTTATCAACTGAAAGCTGTACATCCATCACCTGCCTGTTTCCTACTTTTACCTCTTTAGGTTTATAGCCAATGTAGGAAAAGACAAGTGTGGCCTTATCGTCCGGCACCTGCAGGCTATACTTTCCCTTAGAGTCGGTGGTGGTTCCCTGGTTTGTTCCTTTCAGCTTGATAGCAACACCAGGAAGTGCAGCACCCGTTGCTGCATCGGTTACGGTTCCAGACACCTTCACTTCCTTTGCCTGTGCCTGCACTGCTGCAAACAGGAAGGCCAGCAGTAGCATGTAGATCGTTCTTTTCATGGTTTTAGTGTTTTAGTTTCTTATTGGATGCAGCAGCAACTCACTTTCCATAAAAAAAATTTCTGATTTTTTATGCTTCTTTTTTCTTTCCTTTAGGAACATAAGTCTTCCTATGCTACCTATTTTCCTCAAGCTTTTCTCCAACACCAAACCACCACCGGACGACCTGGAACTGGTGCGCCTGTACCGGCAGTCGGGAGACATGACACACCTTGGGGACCTTTTTCAGCGCCACACAGAAATGGTTTACCTGGTGTGCCTAAAGTACCTGAAGGATGAGGAGGAGAGCAAGGACGCCACGATGCAGCTGTTTGAGCACCTCGCAACGGCGCTGCTCAAACACGACATCACCAATTTTAAAAGCTGGCTGCACGTTACCACCAAAAACCACTGCCTGATGCAACTGCGCTCCAAAAAAAAGCGGCAAAGTATAAATCTGGAGGACTTGCCCCCGGCACTTATGGAAAACAAGGCAGACTTACATCTTATTGAGGCAGAAACGCCAGATAAGGTAGAACAGGTTCTGGCTGAAGGTATGGCTGGTTTACCTCCTGAACAGCGGCAATGCGTGGAGATGTTTTACCTGCAACAGAAGAGTTACAAAGAAATTGCCGCCCTAACGGGCTGTGAGTTGAGCAAAGTGAAAAGCTATATCCAGAACGGAAAGCGGAACCTGAAAATTTACATGGAGAAGAACCATGCCCCACAATAAGCACCACATACTGCTACCAGAAGGAGAACATCCCTCGCTTGCACTGCTGCGGCAGTACCATGATGATGCTTTGCCCCCTCCGCAGAGCCACCAGGTGGAAAAGCACCTTTTGGGTTGTGAGCTGTGCGCGGATGTACTGGAGGGTATGGCGCTATCTGATGCCGCCAGCACGCAAGCAGCTGTGGATGAATTGAACCAACGCGCGGCAGCAAGTATAAAACATAAACAAAAGCGCAGGGTTTTACCGGCGTGGCAGATGGCTGCGGCTGTGCTGCTCCTGCTGTGCACCACGGTTTTGGTATTATACTATAACTACAGCAACATACAGCAAGAGCAGGGAGGTAGGGCCGTAGGGAAGCAGGTAAAAAGTTCTCAGGCACTGTCTGTTCCTATACCTACTGACACAGAGATTATCTACGAAATCGAAGCCGACAGCAGTGTTTCAAGAAGTATAGCAGCGGTTGTACCCTCCGAAAAGGTAGCTATAGGACTTAAACGTTCAGTAACAAATTCAGAAGACTATGTCATTGATGATGTCACTCCAGAGGAACTGATGTCGGAAATGGATGAAAAGGCACACGAGCGCTACATCAGTAATATCATGGAAGGCATAGACTCTCCATCACTAGCTACAGCCACTCCCGCTAAATTGAAAGCTACAGAAGCCGAAGTTGCACCTGCACCCTCAAGCTTATCTCTGGCGCCTTCAACTGTGCCGGAGAGCACGAAGGTTGCCAATGCCTTACAAGGCAAAGCAGCAGGCGTTTCCGTACGCGGCATGAGCAGCCTGAGCAGAAGCGGAAATACAAGGGAAGTGTCTGGGCAAGTGCTGTCAGAGGATGGGCAGCCGCTCCCAGGTGTTACAGTTAGGCTGAAAGGCACCAACCTTGGCACCACCACCGACCCAAACGGTAACTTCAGCCTTTCTGTAGCTCAGGCTAACACCATACTTCAATTTTATTTTATTGGGTATGAAACAGCAGAGAAGGCTATAGCCGCGAATACCACCTCATTGAACGTGCAAATGACTACAGATAATCAGGCTCTGAGTGAGGTAGTGGTTGTTGGCTACGGCTCTGGTAAACCAGTCGAAGCCCCTGCAGTGGTGGCGGCAAAACCAATAGTGGGGTATAGAGCATACCGCAAATACCTGAAGGAGAACCTAAACATTCCTGCAGGCAGTGCAAGAGGCAAGGTAGTGGTGGGCTTTACTGTCTCCGCCTCCGGTGCTGTAAAGGATGTGCAGGTGCTGGAAAGCCTCTGCCCGGCATGTGATGCGGAAGCCATCCGTTTGATTTCTGAAGGCCCTGCCTGGAAAGCAGCCAGCCAGGCAGGCAGCCCCGTACAACAGCAGATAAAAGTAACGGTAAGGTTCAGGAGTAAATAACCTTAGATAATTAAATGGGGAGTCCAGCTTACTTTTATACTGCATCAGGCCTAAGGTATGGGTTAAAAATCAAAGTAGTAATTATCGTAAGGCTTCACCAGTACTTTCAAATTTTACTTTACTGCAGAAAAAAATTTTAGCGCCTCAAACCAAACAAGCCATGCCTAAATAGCATGGCTTGTTTGGTTTGAGGCATGAGGGCTACCGTGAAGTATACTATCTACGGCCCAGGTCCTTCAGAAAAGTGGGCTTGTTCAGTGGCTTATCTTTGGCAGAGGCATAAGCCGGGCAGCCGTACTGAGACTGGCAGGAAGAGAACAGCGCCACCACAAAAACGAACAAAAGAAGCTTTGGTAAAAATGCTTTCATACTTACAGTGTTTTAGTTGTTTAGTATAGTTAGATGTAAAAGACAGAGTTGGATTTATTTACAAACTATGATATATAGCAATTTGTAAATATATACAAAACTTTCTATACGCAAAGTCTTATTGCGTTAAAGAAGTATCACATCACACCCATTGCCTGCGCTTCAGTTTTGCAAGCCTGTACCGCATTACTGTTGTGCCGCTAAAACCTAAAGCCATACTTGCACCGGCATACCTGCAAAAACGCGCTATTTAATGTTCTAAGGCTGTAAGCTACATCCCAACTGGGTTTACTCCGTAGACCTAAAACCACAACTATTCAGACAATACAGAAATAAACTATGAAGGAAACAGCGCAGTATCTTTGGTGGCAGTCAGGAATAATTTACCAGGTGTATCCCCGCTCCTTTCAGGATTCAGATGGCGACGGGGTTGGCGATTTGCCGGGCATCATCAAGCGATTGGATTACCTGAAGTGGCTCGGCGTAACTGCAGTCTGGGTCTCTCCTATCTATCCATCGCCCATGGCTGATTTCGGATACGACATCTCTGACTACTGCGGCATCCATCCGCTCTTTGGCACCATGGCGGATTTTGACAAGTTGCTGGAGGAAGTACACCAGCGGGACATGAAGCTTATACTTGACCTCGTGCCCAACCACACTTCCAACAAACATTCCTGGTTTGAGGAATCCCGCTCCTCCCGCGACAACCCGAAAAGAGATTGGTACATCTGGCACGATGCGGCTGAGGATGGCGGCGAGCCCAATAACTGGCTAAGTGTGTTTGGCGGCAGCGCCTGGGAATGGGACGAGCAAACAGAGCAATACTACTACCATGCCTTCCTGAAGGAGCAGCCGGACCTGAACTGGCGCAACCCTGAGGTACAGCAGGCAATGTTCGATGTTATGCGCTTCTGGCTTGATAAGGGCGTGGATGGCTTCCGTGTGGATGTGATGTGGCACATGATTAAGGACAAACAACTTCGCAACAACCCTGAAAATCCGAATTACAAGATTTCGCAGTCCACCTATGAGCAATTGATTCCGGCTTACTCCACCGATCAACCGGAAGTGCACGACGTTGTGGCGCAGATGCGGGAGGTGATGGATGCGTACGATGAGCGCGTAATGATAGGGGAAATATACCTACCGATAGACAAGTTGGTGACGTACTATGGCCAGAACAGAAAAGAATCGCACCTGCCTTTTAACTTCATGCTGGTAACGCTCGACTGGGAGGCGCAGGCGCTTTCCTCTCACATTGATGAATACGAAGGCGCTATTCCCGAGGACGGTTGGCCAAACTGGGTTATTGGCAACCACGACCAGCCGCGCATTACCAGCCGCGTGGGCCTTTCGCAGGCAAAAGTGGCTGCTATGCTGCTGCTCACCCTTCGCGGAACCCCCACTTTATACTATGGCGACGAACTAGGCATGCGCGATGTGCCGATTCCGCCGGATGAGGTAAAAGACCCACAGGGCCTGAACATGCCGGACAAAGACCTTAGCCGCGACCCTGCCCGTACGCCCATGCAATGGGACAACAGTCCTCAGGCAGGATTTACGGATGGAAAGCCCTGGCTGCGGCTGCCCCACAATTACCAGCGGGTGAACGTAGAGGTGCAGCGGGATGATCCCTACTCCTTCCTTTCGTTCTACCGCAAGTTGATTGCGCTAAGGCAACAGGAACCCGCTCTGAATGTCGGGGCTTACGAACCGGTGCAGTCGCAGTCGTCGCTGCTCACCTACATCCGCAAGTATGAGCAAAAGCAGTTCCTGATCATCCTTAATATGAGCCACAAGCCGTGCATCTTCAGGCTTGGCAAACAGCACTACAAAGGCAAAATAGTAGCCGCAACAGATCCTGACAGGGAAGGAAACGAGGTAGACGGTAACATCACCCTGTATGGCGATGAAGGCTTTGTAATTGAGCTGGACTAAGTATAAGCTTGTACTTGTCCATCTTTTAAAAGATAAAATTCACCTCTGAAGAAACAAAAAGCCCCTGCAGCAGAAGCTGCAGGGGCTTTTTGTAATGCCTTACGCTTCCTCCTAGCTAGCCAACTTGGCTTCCAGAGATTCAACTTCCAGCATAAGCTTCTCCCACTCCTGCTGCTTTTTGTCCAGCTCGGCTTTAATGGCATCAAACTTTGTGGTTGCTTCCAGCAGTTTCGTTGGATCGGCGAAAACAGAGGGGTCGGCGATGTGGTTCTCCTGGGCGGCAAGCTTTTGCTCCAGTTTCCCTACCTCCTTCTCTACTTCATTTATTTTGTTATTCACCTGCTTTAACTGGTTCGACAGCTGGGAGTATTCGCTTTTATCCCGTGTTTGCTTTACCTCCTTCACCACAGGAGCGCTGGCAGATTCTTTCTTTGCCTCCTTTTCGCGCTTCTCCTGCCACGCCTCATACTCATGGTAGGTGCCCGGGTATGTTTTTAATTCATAGTCCTCGATGTACCAGATCTTCGTCGCCACATTCTCCACGAAGTACCGGTCGTGCGAGATAACCACAAAGGTTCCCTCGTACTGCTCCAGCGCCTGGATCAAGATGTTCACCGACTGCATGTCGAGGTGGTTGGTCGGTTCGTCGAGCATCAGGAAGTTTGCCTCCGAGATCAGCGTTTTGGCAAGGGCAACGCGGCTTTTCTCTCCACCCGACAGCACCTTTATCTTTTTGTATACTTCGTCGCCTGTAAAAAGGAAAGACCCTAGCAGCGTGCGCAGTTCCACTTCGCTTTTCTTCGAGCCGGCCTGCTGCAGCTCCGACAGCATATCATTTTCCACGTTCAATGACTCCAGCTGGTGCTGGGCATAAAAAGCAAGTATAACGTTGTGGCCCAGCTCCCGATTACCTTTAATAGGCTCCGTACCGGCAATAATGCGCAGCAAAGTAGACTTACCCTTACCATTCGCACCAATTAGGGCAATCTTGTCGCCTCGCTCGATGTGTACATCTGTATTCTGGAAAATTACCTTGTTGCCGTAGCTCTTGCTCATGTTCTCGAGGCGCAGAATGTGGCGGCCGGGGTGCACGTTAAACTTAAAGCTGAAGTTCACCTTGGCGGCATCCGGAGCCACTTCATCAATGCGGTCCATTCGGTCCAGCATCTTCTGGCGGCTTTGCGCCTGCTTGGCTTTGGTGGCTTTGGCCTTGAAGCGCTCAATAAAACGTTCGGCCTGCTTTATCTGCGCCTGCTGGTTCTCAAAAGCTCCCTGCTGAATTTCATTGCGCAGCGCCTTCTCCTCCACATAAAAGCTGTAGTTGCCGGCATAGGCGTTCAACTTGGCGCCAGACACCTCTACAATCATGTTGGTGGTGCGGTCGAGGAACTCACGGTCATGCGATACAATCACCACAGCTCCTTCAAACCGGTCCAGGTAAGCTTCAAGCCATTTGATGGATGGTAAGTCGAGGTGGTTGGTAGGCTCATCCAGCAGCAGCAGCGATGGCTTCTGCAACAGGATCTTTGCCAGCATCACGCGCATGCGCCACCCGCCCGAGAACGAGGCCAGTGGCTGCTGCAGCTCTTCTGTGCTGAAGCCCAACCCCTCAAGTATAGCCTCAGCCTCGGCCTGCATGGTGTAGCCACCCAGTGTTTCGAAGCGCTCCTGCAGTGTTGCCAGCTTATCCACCAGGTCATCATGGAAGTTATGTTCAAACTCCACCAGCACCTTATCTATCTCCTGCTGCAGGAAAATAGCCTCCTCAAAGGCCTGCATCGCCACTGAAAGTATACTTTCATGGGTTTCGTAGCTTAGCAAATCCTGGTTCAGAAAGCCGATAGTAGTTTCCTTGCTCATTTGGATGCTGCCGCCATCCGGCTTGTACTCCCCCACGATAATGCGCAGCAAGGTAGACTTACCCGTGCCATTCAAGCCGATCAGGCCAATTTTATCTTTGGGTTTTATATGCAGGTTGGCATCCTCATACATGGGGCGGCTGCCAAAATGGAAATTCAGGTTGTTGATGGAAATCATGTGATCCTTTATACTTTAAAAGGCAAAGGTACTTATTTTTAAGCGTGCCATGAAAACATCACAACAGCTGAAATAGTGCAGTTTACTTATAGTTGGTTGGCTCGTGCAGCTGCACACCATAAAATATAGAGAGATTAGCAACAGCGCGGGGTGATTTCTTAGTTAGAGAATAAATCAAACAGCAGGGCAAATGCAACAGAAATAAGGACTGACATAAAAAAAAGGTGAGTGTGATGCCCTAATAGCAGACTGTGCAGCCATGGGGTTGTTAAACTATTATAAAGAGCAGCCGTTAAGTTAACTTATGCTTATTTCAGTCTCTAAGGCTATACTATATGATTGCAATAACTACGCTACTAGATAAAAGAAGCTCTGACCGGGTTTCAGAAATTATTGAGCAACTAGAGAAAAAATTTGGATTACATGGCGTTAAAATAACGCCTTACCCGCATATAACGCTGCTGACCGCCGAAACCCCTGATTTGGAAGAACTAAAGCAGTACCTGGAGCAAAGCTGCATTACCATGCAGAAATTCACCATCCGCACCACTGGTTTGGGGATATTTCCAGGTCCTACTCCTGTTGTCTATATTCCTGCGCTGAGGACAAATGCGCTCAACGAACTGCACGATAACCTGCACCGCGATGTATCCGAAATGAGCAGCGAAATGGGAGTTTACTACAACCCCAACCTATGGCTTCCCCACATCTCCCTTGCCCTTGGCGATACCACGCCTGAAATTTTAGGACCTATTTTAACCTACCTGTGCCAGATTAACTTTAACTGGGAAATTACTATTGATAACCTCACCATACTTCAAAAGTGCGGCGACTTCTTCTTAAAAGACGAGGAGTTCCGCTTTGGCAGCCGCGAACTGACTTACTAGCTTGCAAGCAAACTTCAGCTCCTCGGTTTTCCTGCGCAACGCTTAGCAGCTTTTTCAAAAATGCTGCTGGGCTATACTACGCGCTTCAACCTTTGAATAGTCTATAAATCACACCTGCTGCTATTCTGGCATCATTTCAAATACAGCAGCAGGGGCTAATGTTATTTTGGATACCCTTATACTTGCAGGGGCATTTCAGGCACGAAGCCCTTTGCTACCACTGTAAGTACAAGGTTATACTTGCTGTCTCTTACTACTTTTATAAGTATAATTTTAATCTCTTTTTAATATCATTACGCATCAGAATTGTTCAACCTGAAGCAAAATGAGGCGTATTCCTAGAGAATCATACTTCATTTATGTTTCTCGAGCCTATACTTCGTTTGGGCATCCTGCAACAGCACCGTTCAATTATCATCTAAGCAAAAACATGAAAGAGCAAGAAGACAAAGGCAACCTTAAGGAAAACAAGCCAAACGTAAACGAGAACAGCAAGAACAAGCAACTCGAGCAGTTCCGGGAAGACTCAAAGGATCAGTTCATGACCACGGACCAGGGGGTGCGTGTAAACCATACGGCAGACCATCTGAAAGCCGGACCGCGTGGCCCACTCCTGATGGAAGACTTTCACTTCCGCGAGAAGATGACGCACTTTGACCATGAGTCTATTCCGGAGCGGGTGGTGCATGCCCGGGGTTCAGGTGCGCATGGCTATTTTCAAGCGTATGATGATTCTCTTAAAGAGTTTACAAAGGCTAAATTTTTGACAGAGCCTGGTACCAGAACACCAGTATTTGTGCGCTTCTCAACAGTAGTTGGCTCCAGAGGCTCTGCTGATACCGTGCGGGACGTACGGGGCTTCGCCACCAAATTTTATACTGAAGAGGGCAATTACGATTTGGTAGGTAACAACATGCCGCCTTTCTTTATTCAGGATGCCAACAAGTTTGCAGACCTGGTACATGCCATCAAACCAGACCCTGATAATGAAATGCCCCAGGCCTCTGCTGCGCACGATACTTTCTGGGATTTTGCCTCGTTAATGCCGGAATCTATGCACATGATCATGTGGGTGCTTTCTGATCGCGCCATTCCACGCAGTTTCCGGATGATGGACGGTTTTGGTGTTCATACTTTCCGCCTGATAAATGAAGCGGGCAAAGCATGTTTTGTGAAATTTCACTGGCGCTCTTTGCTTGGTTCCCACTCTTTGGTTTGGGATGAAGCACAGAAACTAGCCGGCAAGGACGCAGACTGGTTGCGACGCGATTTATGGGAAGCCATTGAAATGGGCGATTACCCTGAATTTGAGTTGAGCGTGCAAATTGTTCCTGAAGAAGACGAATTTAAATTTGACTTTGACCTGCTGGATGCGACGAAGATTATTCCAGAAGAACTGGTACCGCTGCGGCCAGTTGGCAAAATGATACTGAACCGTAACCCGGACAACTTCTTTGCAGAAACTGAGCAGGTGGCCTTCCACCCGGGCAACCTGGTACCAGGCATTGATGTAACGAATGACCCGCTGCTACAGGGCCGTCTCTTCTCTTACATCGACACGCAGCTTAACCGCTTTAACAGCGCCAACTTCGGTGAAGTGCCCATTAACCGCCCTATCACCACGACGCACAACCACCAGGGTGCTGGCTTTATGCGACACACCATCAATAAGGGCAAAGTTAATTATTGGCCTAACTCCCTTGGCGGAGGCTGCCCCATGATGGCTCCCGGAAACATGGGAGGCTACATACATCACATGGAGCGAGTGGAGGGACATAAAATACGAGGCCGCAGCGAGAGCTTTAACGACCATTACAGCCAGGCAACTCTTTTCTGGAATTCCATTACCGAGCCGGAAAGAAAGCACATCGTAAAGGCGGCACATTTCGAGTTAGGGAAAGTAATGTCGAAAGAAATTCGCCAGCGCATGTTGGGTCACTTTAATAAAATATCGCCTGAATTGGCTCAGCGGGTGTCGGAAGGTATCGGTGTGGAAATTCCTAAGAACTTCGAGCCAGAGAAAAGCGACAACAACTATGTGGCCGATGATGCCAGCAAAAAGATAAAGAAAGGAAAGTCTGTTAAAGAGACGGACTTTGTAAGTATGGAGAAACATAAGATTGAAACAGCAAAGTCGCGCCAAATTGCTATACTGCTGGAGGATGGCTACGACTATTGCGAGGTGATGCAGGTAAAAAGCGCTTTGGAGGCAGCGGGTGCTCATGCAAAGATTGTCTCTAAATTCCATGGCATGCGCAAAGCCAGTTCGGGCGAGGAAATAGAGACAGACAAAAGCCATATCACCACCGCTTCTATCATGTATGATGCCATATATATACCTGAAGGCGAGGAACATATAAAAGCACTGCTAAAAGAGGGTGATGCCATTCATTTTGTGAATGAAGCCTTCAAACACTGCAAACCTATCGCTACTTCGGGCAATGGCATCGCCTTGCTTCAAAAAGCCTCTGTTTTAGGGATAGACTTCGCGGACGAAAACTCGCAGGATGTCCTCACAGATAGCGGCGTTGTGACTGCCGGAAATGATGCGGACGCAGATGAATTCGCTGCTGCTTTTATAAATGCCATCAAAAAGCACCGCCACTGGGACCGGGAGGAGAAAATGATGGTGCCGGCTTAAATTTGCAACCATCAAGTACACTTAAACGAAAAGCGGCTGCAGTTACCTGCAGCCGCTTTTGTACTTTATAACAAACCTGGATTAGTAATCCAGCACAATGGCGAATACTAATGGTGCCACAATCGTAGCATCCGATTCGATCATGAACTTAGGAGTATCCTTGCCCAATTTACCCCAGGTGATTTTCTCATTCGGTACAGCGCCAGAGTAGGAACCGTAGCTGGTGGTAGAGTCAGATATCTGTGCGAAGTAGCCCCAAAGCGGAACACCCTCACGCTGAAGATCCTGGTGCAGCATTGGAACAACACAAATCGGGAAGTCACCGGCTATACCGCCGCCAATCTGGAAGAAACCAATCGTAGACTCTTCTTTGGCAGTCTGAGTATACCACTCGGCCAGCTCCATCATGTACTGGATACCCGTTTTCATGGTATGCACATTCTTGATGTCACCGCTGATCACGTGGCCTGCATAAATGTTACCCAAGGTAGAATCTTCCCAGCCCGGGCAGATGATAGGCAGGTTTTTCTTGGCCGCTTCCAGCATCCAGCTGTTCTTCGGGTCGATCTGGTAGTACTGCTCCAGTTCGCCTGAAAGCAAAATCTGGTAGAAGAACTCGTGCGGGAAGTAGGCCTCACCGGCCTTGTCTGCTTTTTCCCAGTACTTCAACACTACGTGCTCCAGGCGGCGCATGGCCTCCTCTTCCGGAATACAGGTATCTGTTACGCGGTTTAGGTGGCGGCTTAAAAGCTCCTCCTCATCGGCGGCAGAAAGTTCGCGGTAATGCGGCACGCGCTCGTAGAAGTCGTGCGCTACCAGGTTGAAGATATCCTCTTCCAGGTTGGCACCGGTACACGAAATTGCATGGATCTTATCCTGGCGGATCATCTCGGCAAGTATAATACCCAGCTCAGCAGTAGACATGGCACCTGCCAGTGTTACCAACATTTTGCCCCCGTTGTTCAGGTGCGTTTTATACCCTTCGGCAGCATCGATTAAAGAGGCTGCGTTAAAATGCTTGTAGTGTTTCTTTAAAAAATCTGTTACCTGCATAGTTGCTTTTTTTGTTCCAATCGCTGCCCTAGTGTGCAGACTGGTTCGGCAATTTATTAATTTTTTACTGATTTATACCTTACGGCATATAAACAGCAGCTGTTCAAACACCATGCGTCAGTGGGTGGAATGATAGCCGGGTCTATGTCCTCCGGATTCAGATGCATAACACAAACTGAACAAAAAAATTCAAGTTCAGCAGCACCTTTTTTATACTTATAGTATCAGGAAAAGCCGCTTATTGAGCAGGTTTTTCTATGATCAGGTTATGGTTGGTATAAATACAGATATCGGCCGCAATGGTCAGCGCCTCCCGTACCATCTCCTCTGCGGTTAAGTGCGGTGCGTGCTTTTTAAGTGCCAATGCGGCAGCGTGCGCGTACATACTTCCCGAGCCGATGGCAGCAATCTGGTTGTCCGGCTCCAGCACATCACCCGTACCTGAAATAATCAGCAGTTCTTCCTTGTTGGCCACTACCATCATGGCTTCCAGCTTGCGCAGGTACTGGTCTTTGCGCCATTCCTTTGCCAGCTCAATGGCGGCTCGCTTCATGTTGCTCTGGTAAGCGCCAAGCTTCTCCTCGAAGCGCTCCAGCAAGGTAAAGGCATCGGCAGTGGAGCCAGCAAAGCCTGTTACTATCTTGCCATCCAGCAGCTTACGGATTTTCTTCACGTTGCTCTTGGCAATGTGCTTGTCCATGGTAGCCTGTCCGTCTGCGCCAAGCGCTACTTCGCCGTTGTGGTAGATGCCACATACGGTTGTTGATCTTATCTTCGTCATAAAATATTTCTGATTGCTCTTTTAAACCTTCGCCTGTACAGAAGTCTAAACCACTGCCTATACTTCGTAAAGCTACGGTTACTTCAAACAAAAGGCCAATGCCGCTGTGCACGCCAAATTGTCTGACTTTGGAATCCGGTACCCCGAAGCGTTCTTTGTTGTTAGAGCATTATCACTAACTTTAAAACCTATACTTAATCTAACCACCTACCTTTCCAATTTATGAGTAAGAATTTACGCTTTGCTCCTCTCGTTGCCTTGTTGATGACGGGGGCCGTGTTTGCAACACCTGCCCACGCGCAAAAAAGCAAAAAGAAGAAAAAAGAAAAGCAGGAAACTGCTGCTGCGACACCCGCCGCTAAAAAGGATGACAACACCCCTAAGCCTTATGGCGAAGTAATCACAGCCAAGGCCGTAACAGATGATGGGCTTTTCAAAGTGCACCGCATCGACGAAAAGTATTACTACGAGATTCCGGACACGCTCCTGAACCGCGACATGCTGCTGGTAAGCCGCATCGCCAAAACAGCTAATAACATCGGCTACGGCGGCGAGGAGCTGAACACGCAGATGCTGCGCTGGGAAAAGAAAGGAAACCGTGTACTGCTTCGCGTTATCTCAACCGAAAATGTGGCCGCAGACAGCCTGGAAGTGTTCCAATCAGTGCAGAACTCCAATCTTGCTCCCGTTATACAGGCTTTCAACATTAAAGCCTTCGGACAGGGAACACAGGTGGTGGAAGTAACCGATTTCTTTTCGAAAGATGTACCCGCACTTGGCCTGGACAAGGATCGCCGCGAGGAGTACAAAGTAAAGAAGCTGGATGATAACCGCTCTTTTATTGAGAGTGTGAAAAGCTTTCCGATGAACATCGAGGCCCGCTCGCTGATGACGTATGACGCAGGCGGTGCTCCCTCCAACTCCAGTACAGGCACCATCTCACTGGAGTTGAACCATTCCATGGTGTTGCTTCCGCGAACGCCGATGGCCGCGCGCAAGTTCGATCAGCGCGTGGGCTTTTTCACCATCAACCAAACCGATTTTGGAACTGACGAGCAACGTGCCGCCAAACGTGAGTACATTGTGCGCTGGAGGCTGGAGCCAAAGGATGAAGCAGCCTATGCCCGTGGCGAACTGGTAGAGCCGAAGAAACAAATCGTATACTACATTGACCCTGCCACCCCAATGAAATGGCGCCCTTACCTGAAGCAGGGTGTGGAGGATTGGAACAAAGCCTTTGAGGCTGCCGGTTTTAAGAATGCCATTGTAGCCAAAGACGCACCTACCTTTGAGGAGGATCCTGAGTTCAGCACAGAGGATGCGCGCTACTCAGTTATCCGTTACTTCTCCTCCGAAACACAGAATGCCTACGGCCCTAACGTGCACGATCCGCGCTCAGGTGAAATCCTTGAAAGCCACATTGGCTGGTACCACAATGTCATGAACCTGCTGCGCAACTGGTATTTCGTGCAAACGGCTGCCGTTAACCCCGATGCGCGAGGCATTCAGTTCAAAGATGAAGTAATGGGTGAACTTATTCGCTTCGTTTCTGCACATGAGGTAGGCCATACCTTGGGCCTGCCGCACAACATGGGTTCCAGCGCTGCCTACCCGGTGGAGAAACTGCGTGACCCGGAGTTTACTAAAACCATGGGCACGGCACCTTCCATCATGGACTATGCCCGCTTCAACTACGTGGCTCAGCCAGAGGATAAAGGCGTATCGCTGATGCCGGCCATAGGCGTGTATGACAAGTACTCTGTAAAGTGGGGTTACTCCTACTTCCCGGAGAAAAACGGGGCGGATAACAGTGAGAAGCTTTCTGCCTGGATAAAGGAACACGAAAACGATCCGATGTACCGCTTTGGCCGCCAGATGGGCCGCCCTACGGATCCTTCCTCGCAAACAGAGGACTTGGGAGATGACGCGATGAAAGCCAGCACCTACGGTATTGCCAACCTGAAGCGTGTGATGCCCAACCTGATCACCTGGACAGCGGAAGACAATAAGGCTTACGATGACCTTCAGGAAATGTACCTGCAGGTGCTGGGCCAGTGGAACCGCTACATGGGCCACGTAACCGCCAACATCGGCGGCGTGTACGAGGACTACAAAACCTACGATCAGAAAGGGAATGTGTATGCTGCCGTTCCGAAGGAAAAGCAGCAGCGCGCCATGAAGTTCCTCAACGAGCAGGGCTTTGCCACGCCAACCTGGATGCTGGATGAGAACATCCTGCACAAAATAGAGGCGGCCGGTACGGTAGACAGAGTGCGCAATGCCCAGGTAAACATCCTGAACAACGTGCTGGACCCAAGCCGTATGGCACGCATACTGGAGGCTCAGGCCATGCAAGGCAGCAAAACATATACCTTGCCTGAGATGATGGCAGATTTGCGCACCGGCATCTGGGCAGAGGTAGGCACAGGCAAAACGATTGACATGTACCGCCGCAACCTGCAGCGCGGTTACCTGGAGCGCATGGAGTACCTGATGAAGGAAGAGCCGAAGCCAGTTACTGGCAGAGCGCGCGCGTTCAGTGGCAGTACGGCCATTAACGTTTCCCAGTCAGACATCCGGCCGATGGTGCGCGGAGAGCTAAACACCCTGCGCAACCAGATAAAGGGCTCGCTTGCCAAAACCAGCGACGCCATGACCAAGTATCACCTGCAGGATGCGCTTGTCCGCATCGATACCATACTTGATCCGAAAAGCTAAGCTTCGTTAGATTTTGCTAATTGTTATAGCAAACCGCCTCAACCTATCTGGTTGAGGCGGTTTGCTTTTTATAGAACACCAGAACCAGGTATGGCTGAAGTATAAACCAGGAAGTATGGCAGCTGAAGCAGGATGGGTGTCTCTTATACTTGCTACTGCCGGATTGCAACGGTTTGTTCATTTAATATGACATATCGGTGAATAGCCGATATCTATGAAGGATATGTCAGGTTAATCAAATAAATCTGGTACCTTTGCAGTCCATAAGACTTACCCTAACTTATGGCAACGAAATACATATTTGTTACTGGTGGCGTAACATCCTCTCTTGGTAAAGGCATTATCTCTGCATCCCTTGCAAAACTGCTGCAGGCCAGAGGCTTCTCCGTTACAATCCAGAAATTTGACCCCTATATCAACATTGATCCCGGCACGCTCAACCCTTACGAGCACGGCGAATGCTATGTAACCGAGGACGGTGCCGAGACAGATCTTGACCTGGGCCACTACGAGCGCTTCCTGAACAAGCCTACTTCCCAGGCGAACAACGTGACCACCGGCCGCATTTACTACAACGTGATCACCAAAGAACGTGAAGGCGCTTTTCTGGGCAAAACGGTACAGGTAATTCCCCACATCACAGATGAGATCAAGCGCCGCATGCTCCTGCTGGGAGAATCGGGTGAGTTTGATATTGTAATCACAGAAATTGGAGGTTGCGTGGGCGACATCGAGTCGTTGCCATTTATTGAAGCCGTGCGCCAGTTGCGCTGGGATTTAGGTGTTAACGAAACTTGCGTAATCCACCTGACCCTACTGCCCTACCTCCGAGCGGCTGGAGAACTGAAAACAAAGCCAACCCAGCACTCTGTTCGCGATTTATCGGAAGCGGGTGTGCAGCCAGACATCCTGGTGTGCCGCACCGAACACTCCATCCCATCTGACCTGCGCAAGAAGATTGCCCTGTTCTGCAACGTGAAGGCGAACTCAGTTATTGAATCCATCGATGCGGAAACCATTTATGACGTGCCGCTGCTGATGCGCAAGGAGAAGCTGGATGAGCGGGTGATTAGCAAACTGAAACTGCCGAGTAAGTCTGAGCCTGAGCTGGATGCCTGGAAAGAATTCCTGGGTCGCCTGAAAAACCCGACTTCTGAAGTAAACATCGCCCTGGTAGGAAAGTATGTCGAGTTGCCCGATGCCTACAAATCAATCATAGAAGCCTTTGTGCATGCCGGTTCTGCCAACGAGTGCAAGGTTAACATCAAGTGGTTCCAGTCAGAGAACGTGAATGAGGACAATGTGGGGGCCCTGCTGCAAAATATGGATGGTGTGCTGGTGGCGCCTGGCTTCGGCGAGCGCGGGTTTAAGGGAAAACTGGAAGCTATCAAGTTTGTGCGTGAGAACAATATACCGTTTTTCGGTATTTGCCTGGGCATGCAGTGTGCCGCAGTGGAGTTTGCGCGCAATGTGCTGGGGCTGCAAGGGGCCGCATCCACTGAGATGGACCCGGAAACGCCTCACCCGGTGATTGATATGATGGAAGATCAAAAACAAATCACGCAAAAGGGTGGCACTATGCGTCTTGGTGCTTATACTTGTGAACTAAAAAAAGGCTCTAAAGCTTATAATGTGTACGGAAAGAGCAAGATTACCGAGCGCCACCGCCACCGTTATGAGTTCAATAACAAGTACATAGCGGCCTTTGAGGAAGCTGGCATGCACGCTACAGGCATCAACCCTGATACCGGACTGGTAGAGGTTATTGAGCTGCAGAACCATCCATGGTTCGTGGCTGCACAATATCACCCCGAGCTGAAAAGCACCGTGTTGAACCCGCACCCGCTTTTTGTTAAGTTTGTAAAAGCGGCAATTAATTTCGCAAAATCAAAATAAGCACAAACACACAATTCAAATTTTAGTAAATGGATAGAAATCAAGCGATTGGCTTCGGACTGATGGCCTTACTGCTGTTGGCTTACTCCTTCTTCTTTGGGGGAACTGAGCCAGCAGAGCAAGCAGCCGTGCAGGAGATAGCCAAGGTAGAGCAGTTGCAGCAGACAAGCGCACCTGCCGAAGATGACTCGCTGGCGCAGGTTCGCAGAGCGGCGGCTCTGGGTGCTTTTGGCACTGCTGCTACCGGTGAGGCGAGTACCGTAACCCTCGAAAACGAAAACCTGCGCGTAGCTTTCAGCACAAAAGGCGGCCAGGTAGAGGAAGTGCTGCTCAAAAACTACAAGACCTACGAGGGGGACCCGCTGCTGTTGTTCGACAGCGAAAGCAGCGAAACGGACATTGCCTTCAAAACCAACGACGGCAAAACAGTACGACTGTCTGATTTATACTTCACGCCTACTGCCATAAAAGAAGTAACAGCCGAGGGTAAAGCCGGAAAAACACTTAGCTTCCGCGCCGACTTAGGCAACGGCCAGTATATTGAGCAGGTATACACACTCTACAAAGAGAACTTCCTGATGGGCTATCAGCTCAACTTCAAGGGGCTTGAGCAGCAGGTAACCGGCAACACCATCGTTTTCACCTGGACTGACCGCCTGAAGCAATTGGAGCGTGACCTTAGCCAGAACCGCGCGAAGTCTACCATTAATTTTTATACTACCGAGGACGGATTTGACGACCTGGCCATCTCTGAAACAGAGGAAAGCCTGGTGGTAGAGGAGCCGATTAAATGGGTGGCGAACAAGCAGAACTTCTTTACAGCTGGCATTATAGCGGGCAGCACCTTTGCCGGCGCTGAAATGAAAGCTACGGTAGATCCGGCCGACAGTACTGTTGTAAAGACACTGGCCTCTCAGATTTACATTCCGACAAAGGATGTGCTGAGCGGAGACGGGGAGTTCATGTTCTACTTCGGACCGAACGATTACAAGATCCTCAACAACATCGGCCATGAATTTGACGAGAACCTGGACCTTGGATGGGGCTTTTTTGCCTATGTAAACAAATGGCTGATCATCCCGGCGTTTGACTTCCTGGAAAACTACATCGGCAACTACGGTATCATCATCATGCTGCTGGTGCTTTACATCAAGACACTGCTCTTCCCGCTTACTTACAAGTCGTACGTGTCGATGGCAAAGATGAAGGTGCTGAAGCCGGAGATAGACGCCATCAAAGAGCGCAACGACGGCGACATGCAGAAAACGCAGGTGGACACGATGAAGCTGTACTCTGAGATGGGCGTGAGTCCGCTTAGTGGCTGTTTGCCGATGCTGCTGCAGATGCCGATCCTCTTTGCGATGTTCAACTTCTTCCCTAACTCAATAGAACTGCGCCAGGAGCCGTTCCTATGGGCTGCTGACCTTTCAACGTACGACGTGTTCTACCGCCTGCCATTCACTATTCCGTTTTATGGCAGCCACGTAAGTATGTTCACGTTGCTGATGACTGCATCGACCATACTTTATACCTGGTCTAACAACCAGATAAACACCTCAATGCAGGGCCCGATGAAGTTCTACAGCTACCTGATGCCGTTAATCTTCATGTTCGTGCTGAACTCCTTCCCTGCCGGCCTTAGCTTCTATTACTTCGTTTCCAACATCGTGACCTTTGGCCAGCAAGCTGCCATCCGTAAGTTTGTGGATGAGGGCAAGCTGCGTGCGAAACTGGAGGACAACAAGCACAAGATCAAAGAGAAGAAGAAAACCGGAGGCCCTAGCTTTACCGAGCGTATGCAGGAAGCCATGCGCCAGGCCCAGGAGCTGGAGCAGCAGAAAAAGAAAAAACTGAAAAAGTAAATAATCTATACTTCTTAAAAAGCCTTTCCGGATATGGAAAGGCTTTTTTTATGCCTTTGCCCGTGCTTTACACGTATGGCCAAGTATGGCACTACAATTAAAATCACTGAAATTATACTTGCTGCTTTTACCACTGGCCTTGCTTGGTTGCCAGGAACAACAGCAGGAAGAGAAAGGACTCGCCACCACGCACCCGGAGCTTGCAGAAGAAATTGCTGAGGATTCTGTTGAGGTACCATATACTGATACCACTTCTGCTAAACTGTACGACCGCTACCGCATCACCACGGAAGAGTTCCAAACCAACAGCACCTATAAGGTGCAGGAAACATACACCGGCAAACTGGCTCCGCTGAACGAAAGCAGCCATCCGGACACAAGGCTATACCGCACCATGCTGGATAAAGGACTGGAAGAAGGCGTTAATTTCGCGGGCAAGTATACGGTGGTAAGTATAGGCTGCGGCACCGCGTGTCAGCAGCATTATATAATTGATCGGGAAACTGGAAAGGTAACGGATAAGGTGCAAAGCAGCATGGGTGCAAAGTATAACACGGATAGCCGCCTGTTTATACTTACCCCACCGGACTCCGCTGTGAACTACAAGGAATGTAACGGTTGTGAACCGCAGGCCTACGTGCTGGAGTCAGGGAAGCTAATTAAGGTGAATTAGCGGGATGACACGTTACAAGCTATTTCTCTTGCTGTTGTTTGTTGGGTTTGTACTTGGCACAAGTGGCTGCGCCTCCACTACTAGCTGCAATGTGCAGACCGCCACAAATGCTCAGCCTGTGCTACTGTTTCAGAAAACACCCTGCTACGGCAGTTGCGCCGCCTACAATGCCACCCTCTATGCCGATGGAAGCATCCGCTATGAAGGGATTCGAAATACCCCGGTTATGGGGGAATTGACTTTATGTCTGCCAGCAAAGCAATTGAAGAAAGTTGAGGCACACCTAAAGTTACTTGATGTTGCTGCTTTAAAGGATAACTATCTGAGCCCTTTTACAGATCTACCTTCCTCCTACCTCACCTTTTATAGCCAAAACAAAGCTGAAATACGCATAAAGCACCAACAGGACGGTCCAGCTGAACTGCAGCAATTAATTATGCTGCTGGATAGGGCAGTAACGCAGCTGGTACAGGAGCATAAACAGGCCGATAATACTGATTGAAGTATAATTCTAACCAATCAGTTAAAGGCCTGATGGCGAGTTAAGCAACCCCCAGCAGGAGGGGCAGCTACAGTTGTTACGGTCTATACATTGTCCCCCCTGCGCGAATGCCTTACGGTAAATTATAAAGGCCATTCCCCCTGGCTTATACTTACAAGCGAATAAGGTTCTCCCAACCTCCAATAATGAGCGGCGGCCAACAAATATGCGACACACCCCGTACAATAATTATAAGGGCACGACAAAAGCATCCTTGTAAAAGCTATATTCTAATATGCCCATATGCTATAAAAATGGACAAAAGAAAAGACAAAATACAAACTTCTGAATTCGAGCAAAAGCTACAGGAGAGCATTCGTGAGGATAAACGCCTTGAAGACTTTCGTGAGGAGCATCACCGTGACACGCGCCATTATGATGAGTCACGCCCTGATGCGCCACACCTAGAAGCTAATACAGAATCAGAGACCATACCTGTAGTGGAGGAAACCGTGCGGGTAGGCAAAGAAATAGTGGAAACAGGAAAAGTACGCATATCAAAGCGCGTGCATGAAAGTGAAGTTGACGTGGAGCTCCCCACCGTGCACGAAGAGATTGATGTGCAGCGGGTGCCCGTAAACATGCCTGTGGAAGACACCCCACCCCCGGTGCGGTACGAGGGAGATGTAATGATTATCCCGGTGCTGCGTGAAGAGGTGGTGGTTCAGAAGCGCCTGGTGGTGGTAGAGGAACTACACGTTACCAGAAAGCGAACACAAACAAATGAGACAGAAAGAATTGTCCTCCGAAAAGAGGAAGTAAATGTTGATCGGGTTGACAACACAAACCACAACCCGCGCTAAGTTTGATAATCAGACTTACAAATGTTCAATTAAAACACAAGAAGCTATGAATCAACAAACAGAAAGACAAACAGTAATAGGAATTTTTGATTATGGAGTAGACGCGCAGATGGCTGCCCAACAACTTGAAAAAGCTGGTATTGCCAGTAGCAAGATTGATGTGGTGGTAAACGGTGCCCGGGATAAAAACACTGCAGGCGCCCAGCCAACAACCAACCGCGATAACGACAATAAAACAGGTAATTTTTTCAACTCATTGATGGATAACCGTGATGAGTCTACAAAGTACTCAGAGCTGGCCAAAAACGGTTCTGTTGTAACAGTGCATACTTCATCCAGAACCGAAGCCAAAACAGTTTCAGAGACATTGGATAAGTGCGGTGCCATTGATGTAAACGAACGCGCAGCACAAGGCGGCATGATGTCCTCATCTACTAAAGGCAAATGGACCGACTCCAGCTCATCGATACCGGTAGTAGAAGAAAACCTGCAGGTAGGTAAGCGTGAGGTGGAAACCGGCGGCGTAAGACTAAGAAGCCGCATAATTGAGCGGCCTGTAGAAGAGCATCTGCGTCTGCGTGAGGAGCACGTGCATGTGGAGCGCAACGCTGTAAACAGACCAGCAAATGAGCGGGATCTGGCCAACTTCAAAGATGGTGAGAAAGTAATGACTGAGCACGCAGAGGTACCAATCGTAAACAAAGAGGCACGCGTAGTGGAAGAAGTTAGGTTAGAAAAAGACTCTACCACACGTGATGAGACCGTGAGAGACACAGTTCGCAAGCAGGATATTGATGTAGACCAGATCAATACTGACAAAAACGAGCGCACGGATCGTGATATCAGAAACGACAGACTATAAGATGGTTTAGGCTAAACGCCTGAAGTATAAATAAAGGCCCGGCTGAGGATTCAGCCGGGCCTTTTGCATTAAGTAGCGGTATACTTACAGCTTCCGTACCTGCTCCAGTTTAAGGGTATTCATGGGGTTTGCCTCCAGCCCTACAATGTTGTTTTGCGTCAGCATAATCACCTCGTCATAAAAGAGTACGATTACCGGGGCTTCATCCATCACAATTTGATCCATCTGCTGGTATAGCGCCCACCGCTTTTTCACGTCCCGTTCCAGGTTCGCTTTCTCATATAGCCGGTCAAACTCTTCGTTAACAAAATGCGTTTTGTTGGGGCCGGCCGGCGAAAAGTTCTTGCTGTAAAACAAAGCCAGGTAGTTTTCGGCATCCGGGTAGTCGCCCAGCCAGGATTTCATAAAGAAGGGAGCGCGGCCGTTGTCCACGGTTTCCTGGTGCGCTGGTGCCTGGTTGATGTCGATCTGCACCTTTGCCCCCACCTCAGCCCACTTCTTCTGCATGTACTCGGCTAGTTCCTTGTGCTCGGCCACCGTGCTAAGGCGCATTTGCAGCGGGTTGCCTGCATTGTAGCCTGCCTCCTGCAGCAAGGCCACCGCCTTCTGCGGGTTATAGCTATACCCTACCACGGCCTTGGCATCAAAGGAGGGCAGCGATGGCGGCACCATGCCCGACTCACCGGGAATGCCCATGTTGTTACGAAAGTAGGCGATCATCTCCTTCTTATTGATGGCGTAGCTCAGCGCCTGCCGTACGCGCTTATCCTTTAGCGCCGGGTTTGGATTGCTCAAATTGGTTGGGTCCAACTGAAAGCCTATATACTCGGTGTTCAGGTAAGGCACTTTCTGAACCGTGAAAGCATCTTTGAAGTCTTCCTGAATGGTGCCATCGTTGTTAAGGATCAAATCGCGGGAGCCTTCCTTGATTCCGGAAAGGTAATCGAGCTTGCCCTGCATAAAGGTCAGGAACTCAGATTTCTTATCGGTGATAAAGGTTATCTGTACCGCATCCAGGTATGGCAGTTGTTGCCCCTGAGCATCTTTTTTCCAGTACCTCGGGTTGCGGTGCATAACGATAGCATTGCCTTCATCCCAAAGCTTAAAAACGAAAGGCCCTGTCCCTACCGGGTTCGCACGAAAATCTTTGCCATACTTGGCTACAGCCTCCTGCGGCACTACATAGGCATACGGCATCGTCAGAATCTCCATGAAAGCGATAAACGGCTCGTTCAGGTAGACTTTAAACGTGCTGTCGTTCACTGCCAGAAAAGCCGTGTCTGAGATAGCCCCGGAGGCATCAGTCAATACCTTATCATTAAAGACCCAGGCACCTGTGCTGGCGGTGGCAGGATCGACAATTCGCTTAAAAGAGTACTCAAAGTCGGCGGCAGTAACTTTGCGCCCTTTGCCACTTTTAAATACTTCACTGTCGTGAAAGTATACATCATCCCGCAGGTGGAAGGTATAGCTGCGGCCATCTTCGGAAACCTCCCAGCTTTTAGCTATACCTGGTCCGGTCTTCAGTTCCTGGTCCAGTTCCACAAGGCCGTTGTACAGCTGCGTCACTGCCCGGATGTTGGCCTGGTTTCGGGCAAAGGCAGGGTCAAGCGACGACAAAGCTTCGGGCTGGTTATACCTAAAAACTGTTTTGTCCGTTCCTGTTTTAGCGGCTTCAGAGCAGGCGGAAAAAAGCCCCAGAATTGTGGATAAATAAAGGATAAGTGATCTGAAATGCATCAATCTTTATGGCTAAAAAATGTATCTTTGTGCAAGTTTAAGGTATCTTGCGTAGATAAGTAAGAACTAAATATATCAGACTATGAAAATAACGTACTACGGCCAATCATGCTTCTTATTCGAAATTGGAGACAACCGCGTCTTGTTCGACCCGTTTATCTCCCCCAACGAATTCGCATCCAGCATAAACGTAGACGATATCAAGGCAGACTACATCCTGCTCTCCCACGGCCACCAGGACCATGTGCACGATGCTGAGCAGATAGCCAAGAACAATAACAGTACCATTATCGCCATACATGAGATTGCCAACTGGTTTGGCAACAATGGTGTGGAGAAAACGCACCCGATGAACATTGGCGGTAAAGTAACGCTTCCTTTCGGAACCGTTAAAATGGTGAGTGCCATACATTCCAACTCTTTGCCTGATGGCTCCTATGCAGGGGCTGCGGCAGGCTTTGTGGTGGAAGCGGAGGAGAAAACATTCTACTTCGCCGGCGATACCGCCCTCACTTATGACATGAAACTTATCCCGGAGCAGTTTGATGTGGACTTCGCACTGATGCCAATCGGGGATAACTTTACCATGGATGTACATGACGCCATGATCGCTGCCGACTTTGTGCAGGTTGACAAGGTAATCGGGATGCATTATGACACGTTCCCTTACATCAAAATAGACAAGGAAGAGGTGATGGAAGTGGCGAAAATGGTAGACAAAGAACTTATTTTGATGGAGATAGGTCAAACTATCGAATTATAGCGGATAGAATGGGAAAGATAATTGCGGTTGCAAACCAGAAAGGTGGCGTAGGCAAAACAACCACCGCCATTAACCTGGCGGCCAGCCTGGCAGCTTTAGAGTACAAAACACTTTTAGTGGATGCAGACCCGCAGGCCAATGCCACGTCGGGATTGGGCTTTGACCCTGCCACCATAACGAGTAGCATTTATGAGTGCATGGTAGAGGACGTGAAAGCGCAGGATATCATCCTGAAGTCGCCTAACTTCGATTTCCTGGACCTTATCCCGTCGCACATCGACCTGGTTGGTGCCGAGGTGGAGATGATCAACATGCCAAACCGCGAGGAAAAAATGCGGGAGGCACTAAGCACCCTGAAGCAGCAGTACGACTACATCATCATCGACTGCTCCCCTTCGCTTGGCCTGATCACGGTTAACTCGCTCACAGCAGCCGACTCGGTGGTGATACCGGTGCAGTGTGAGTACTTTGCCCTGGAAGGCTTGGGCAAGCTGCTGAACACCATCAAGATCATACAGTCGCGCTTGAACATGGAGCTGGCCATTGAGGGCATCTTGCTCACGATGTACGACGTGCGCCTGCGCCTGAGCAACCAGGTGGTGGAAGAGGTGAAAACGCACTTCCAGCAAATGGTGTTCGATACCATTATTCCCCGCAACGTGAAACTGAGTGAATCACCTAGCTTTGGCATTCCGGCACTGCTGCACGATGCAGAGAGCAAGGGCGCGTTAAGCTACCTGAACCTTGCCCGCGAGATAGCAGAGAAGAACAGTGTAGCGCTGGCAAAATAATTACACGAGTACATGTCCGAAAACACGAATTCTGCACCTAACAAACGCAAAGGCGGCCTTGGCAGAGGCCTTGGATCCCTGCTAGAGGGAAATAAATACACCGGCAAAACCGAGTCATCCACCTTAAACGAAGTTAATACCATCGCAGATATAGCCATTGATCAGATACAGACGAACCCCTACCAGCCGCGCACGCATTTTGACCAAACCGCGCTGGAGGAATTGGCAGAGTCTATCAAAGTACAGGGAATCATTCAGCCGATTACGGTGCGCCAGCTGGACGCTAACTCTTATCAGCTGATTTCAGGAGAACGCCGCTACCAGGCTTCTAAAATTGCTGGCCTCACTGTAATTCCCGCTTACATCCGCAAGGCCGATGACCAGCAGATGCTGGAGATGGCCCTGATTGAGAACATCCAGCGCGAAAACCTGAATGCCATTGAGATTGCCCTCTCCTACCAGCGCCTGCTCTCTGAGTGCAGCATGAAACAGGAAGAACTGGGCGACCGCGTCGGCAAAAAGCGCACCACCGTTACAAATTACCTGCGCCTGCTCAAGTTGCCTCCGGATATTCAGATCGCCCTGCGCGATAACCTGATCACCATGGGCCACGCCCGTGCCCTGATTAACATCGATACAGTGGAGCAGCAGCTCGATGTGTTTAAGGAAGTGGTGGCGAAGGAGCTGTCGGTACGAAAGGTTGAGGAGCTGGTGCGTAACCTGCAGAATGCCAAGAAGAAACCGGAAGCACAGCACAAGCTACAGTTCAACAAGTATGAAGATGAGCTAAAGTCGGTGCAAACCAGACTGTCGTCACAATTCGGAACAAAGATACAGGTGAAGGCGAACGAGGAGGGAAAAGGCGAAATCAAGATTCCGTTTGTGTCGGTGGATGAGCTGAACCGTATTCTCGAAATCCTAAACTACTAACAACCGATGAGGCTAAAGGCAGGTACAGTAATCTGGCTGCTGGGCATGGTTTTATACTTTGCTCCGGCTACCCCGCTGCTGGCGCAGGTGATTACCGTAGGTCCTGATTCTACCCTTGTGCCGACAGTGGAGGCCGCTGAACCCATTCCAATTCTCTATGACTCAATAAATGAGAAAAAATGGTTTTTCCTGAGTGAGTGGGACAAGCCAGCCAAAGCAGCCTTGTTCTCGGCCGTTGTTCCGGGAGCAGGCCAGTTTTACAACAAAGCCTATTGGAAAGTACCCATTGTTTACGCCACAGGCGCTGTATTGGGGTTTTTCCTTATAGATAACAACAACAAGTACCAGGATTTCAGAGTGGCCCTGCTTCAGCGTAAGCGCAATGAAGTGGACAAGTATGTGGATCATCAGGTTTATGGCAAACAAAAACAAAATGGAACCATTAACCTGGAGGGAAGCCGCGACTTTTACCGCCGCAATCGCGACCTGACTGTTATACTTTCAGTAGCTGCCTGGGGGTTGCAGGTGGCAGAGGCCTATGTGCATGCGCACATGAAAGACTTTGACGTGAGCGATGATCTGGCGCTACGCATGGAGCCCAGCCTTCTACCTGTCACTTCACAACCCGGAAGCGTTACTCCCGCTTTTACATTGACTTTATATACCCGTTCTAAATGAGAATTTTACTGATCGGCTATGGCAAGATGGGGAAAACCATCGAGCAAATGGCTGTGGCACAAGGCCATGAAATAGCGGGCCGGATTGACCATGAAAATGCGCAGGAACTACAGAAGTATACTTCTGCCGACACTGACGTGGCCATTGAGTTCACGCATCCCGCGTCTGCTTTCGAAAACATCAGCTACTGTCTGAAGAACGGCATCCCTGTGGTGTCGGGCTCTACCGGCTGGCTAAGCCATTTTGAAGAAGCAAAAGCCCTTTGCCAGGAGTACCAGGGCGCCTTTTTTTATGCCTCCAACTACAGCGTGGGCGTAAACCTGTTCTTCCACTTCAACGAATACATTGCCCGTAAAATGCAGGAATACCAAGCGTACGGTGTTTCTATCCGGGAAATACACCACCTGCAGAAGGTAGACAAGCCTAGCGGAACAGGCATCACGACGGCAGAGGGTATACTGGCTAGTTACAAAGATTTAGAGGGCTGGGTGGCTGATAATCCGGAAGAAAAAACTAAATTAAACATCGCGTCGGAGCGTGAGCCCAATGTAGTTGGCACCCATATTGTAACTTACAGTTCTGAAGTAGACCAAATTGAACTGGGGCATGTAGCCCACAGTCGTGCGGGTTTTGCCGAGGGCGCTGTAATGGCTGCTGCCTGGTTGCAAGGCCGACAAGGCGTGTACGGTATGAAGGACCTGCTGAACCTCTAACCATCCTTAAGTAGATGAACGTAAAATTCTGGGATAAGAAGGCTGAAACAAAAGAGCCGAAAAAGAAAAAAAGCTTTGCCCGCGAGTGGGGCGATGCCATCTTATTCGCCGTGGTAGCAGCCAGTTTAATTCGTTGGGCTACCTTCGAAGCGTATACTATCCCTACCCCGTCTATGGAGAAATCGCTGCTCGTAGGCGATTTCCTGTTTGTGAGCAAGCTGCACTATGGCCCGCGCACTCCGATTACCCCGCTGCAGGTACCGCTCACGCACCAGACCATTTGGGGAACAAACATCCCTTCCTACTCCGAGGCCATTCAGTTGGAGCCGCACCGCTTGCCTGGTTTCTCCGAGGTGAAGCGTAACGATGTGGTGGTGTTCAACTACCCTACAGAGGATTACCACCCGGCTGATTTACGCACGAACTACATTAAACGCGCCATCGGCTTGCCCGGAGATTCGCTTCAGATAAAGGACCTGCAGGTATATATTGACGGAAAGCCAATTGAGAACCCGGAGAAGTTGCAGTACAGGTACATACTTGTGCCAGAGATGCAGCTTTCCCAGAAGTTTTTCCAGGACAGGAACATCAACCTGGATGGGGTTCAGCTAATTGAAGGCGGGTATATGGTAGATGCCACGCCTGAATTAGCCAAAGAGATGGCAGCGCTTGATTTCATGAAGGAAGTTATCCTCTATAAAGATATTCCTGGAAATGCCGAAGCAGCTGTATTCCCGCAGATACCAAGCAGACTAAAGTGGAACAAGGACAACTACGGTCCCATCTATATCCCACAGGAAGGAGCCACCGTGAATATCACAGGCGAATCGCTGCCGTTTTACGAGCGCGTGATCTTGAAGTATGAGCGCAACGAAAACGCAGAGGTACGCGACGGAAAATTGTTCATTAACGGCAAAGAGGTAACGCAATATACGTTCAAGCAAGACTATTACTTTATGATGGGTGATAACCGCCACAATTCATTAGACTCGCGCTACTGGGGCTTTGTACCGGAAGATCATATAGTTGGTAAGGCCGTGATGATCTGGATGTCTACTAACCCGGAAGGCGGACTGTTTGACAAAATCCGCTGGAGCCGTCTCTTCAACACTATTAAGTAGTAGGCATACTTTCATTAAGCAGCAAAGCCAGGCATGTTATGCCTGGCTTTGCTGCTTAATGAAAGTGGCTAAGGCCAGTATGGTAGAAAAAAAATAGTGGTACTTATACTTGTTAAAGCAGCTGCTGCACGTTTTCAGGAGGTCGGCCCAGTACGGCTTTGTCTCCTTTCACCACTATCGGCCGCTCGATGAGTACCGGGTGAGCGACCATTGCAGCTATCAGCTCATGGTCCGTTAGTTGCCTGCCTTTGTAGTTCTCCTTAAAAATAGCTTCGCCCTGGCGTATGAGCTGTCCGGGTTTCATGTCTAGCTTTTGCAAAAGTCGGTTGATCTCCTCTGCCGTAGGTGGGTTTTTCAGGTAATCCACCACCTCCACGTCTTGCCCTGCCTGTTGAATGAGTTCCAGTGTCTGGCGGCTCTTGCTGCATCGGGCATTATGGTATATTTTGAGCATCTTAATATGATCTGATGAAACGAAAGATAAGCTGTAGAAACGAAGATAACACCTGCAGCGGGCCTAACACAAGAATCTTTACAAGGCGTAAACAAAAATTTTCATAATTTTAGCCACTTAAACCTCCACCAACCTCTATGGAAAAACACACCTTTACCCAAAGCGCCTGCCTTTTGCTCGCGCTGTTGCTTTTCTCCTGCCTCAGTTATGCAGGTATGCCCAAAACCAAGTATAAAAGTGGCGCAGCATTGGTAAAAGCCATGCACAAACACTGGCAAGGCAAATGGTATCCTAATTTTAAATTTGAGCAACGTGCCATATTTTATGACAAAGGCACCGTTACAAAAGAGGAAGTTTGGCAGGAGATTTACAGCCAACCAAGCCGGCTGCACATCCGCTTTGATGGGTTTGAGAGTGGCAAAGGCGTCATTTTTGCCCAAGACTCGGTGTATAGCTTTACTGATAATAACCTGACTGCCTCCAAAGCACAGATTCACCCGCTCGTGTTGCTATCCTTTGATGTGTACTTCTACAAGCCTGAGGTTACGGTGGCAAAACTGCAGCAACTTAACTTCGACCTAAACAAAACAACAACAGCCGACTGGAAGGGCCGCAAAGCTATTGTGGTGGGCACTACCAACGCCGCAGACAGCAGCAGCAGTCAATTTTGGGTTGATGCGGAGCGACTGTACGTGCTGCGTATTGTGACCAATAACGGCGGCATAACGCGCGATGTGGAAATGAACAACTACAAACTCCTGGAAAACAACTGGGTAGCCACTGAAATAGTGTTCAAGACGAATGGCGAAACTACTATGCGCGAAGAATACTACAACATAAGCTTCCCGGACACGGCAGATAATGCCTGGTTCGAACCCACTAACTTCAAAAACACGCGTTGGTAGAATCCCGGAGCGGGTGCTGAAGTATGGCAACCGGTTCTTTTCACCTCATTACAATAGGCCCCTAAAAGCAAAAAACTGCACTCTATCAGAATGCAGCTTTATTAATCTGGAATTAAAAACTAATCAAAACATTTTATATATAACAACCTTAGCAGGTATATAAGAGCAAAGTAAGTTATTGCCGCTTCATCTCATTATCCAAATGGTGCCGAGCAGAAGTATTGGCAACTTAAATTATCGAAGAAGCGAGAAACAACAATTGCTTGTTTCAGCTGTGCTACCTCCTTAACTTCTGCTAAGTAACACAAGCGTCCGCCGCGCACAAAAGTAATTTTCAATAGTCCTACAATTTCTAATCAAGGTATACCCACAAGTATACCATTGATTTACAGACATATATGCAAAAAATTATTACAACGTCAAACAATTCTTCTGATGCTGTATTTCAGTTAATAAAGTCTTTGACCCGTTCAGAAAAACGGCATTTCCGGCTCTTTGCCACTCGCCAGAGCTCTAACGGTGACATTAAGTTTCTACAGCTTTTTGATGCCTTTGATGGAATGTCAGCTTATGACGAGGAGCGCGTGCTCAGGCAGGTGCCCAGTATAAAGAAGCTGCAGTTCGCCAACCTGAAGGCAAACTTGTACAAGCAGTTGCTAGCTAGTATGCGCCTTTTCCATGCCCAGCAGAACACCGACATTCAGCTGCATGAGCAACTCGACTATGCCCGCGTACTCTATAACAAGGGGCTTTACCAGCAAAGCCTGAAAATGCTGGAAAAGGTGAAGGCCGCAGCGCAGCAGGCTTCTTACCCGCACATACAGCTTGCGGCCATTGATTTCGAGAAGCACATCGAGTCGCAGTACATTACCCGAAGCCTGGAAGGGCGTGCTGAGGAGCTGTCGGAAGAGGCCACCAATAACATCGCACACCTTTCCCGCCTGCACAAGGCCTCCAGCCTGGCGCTACGCTTGTACGGACTCTACATTAAAATGGGCCATGTGCGCAGCCCTGAGGAGTGTGCTTCTATCACTGACTTTTTCCGGCAGCAACTCCCCCTCCTCGACCTGAGACAGGCGAGCTTCTCGGAAAAGCTTGCCTTCTACCAGGCCCACGTGTGGTACAACTACATTATGCAGGATTTTAAAGCCTGTTACCGCTATGCGCAGAAATGGGTAGACCTGTTTGAGGCCGAGCCGCACATGAAGGAGCAGCAGCCAATGCTTTATATCAAAGGGCTGCACAACCTGCTGTTGGCGCTCTTCAGCCTCTCCTACTATACTAAGTTTATGGAGGCGCTGCAGCAGCTGGAGGACTTTGCCGCAGACAACAACAGGCGGAGCAGCCCTAACATCGAAATGCTGCTGTTCCTCTACATTTACACCAATAGGATTAACGCCTATTATATGGAAGGGCGCTTTACGGAAGGCTTGAAAATTGTGCCGGACATACGGCGCAACCTGCGCGTGTTTCAGCAACAGCTCGACCCGCACCGGCAGCTCATCTTTTACTATAAAATTGCCGGTTTATACTTCGGCAGCGGCGACTACAACAGCACGATACTATACTTGGAGAAGATCATCCATTTTAAAGATGTGAACCTGCGCGAGGATATACAGTGTTTTGCCCGCATTCTAAACCTTATTGCGCACTATGAGGCGGGCAAAGACGAGCTGCTGGAGTACCAGGTAAAATCCGTTTTTCACTTTCTGGGCAAGATGAACGACCAGCAGCCGATGCAGGTCGCTATCTTCGAGTTTCTGCGCGAGTTGCCAGACACCAGCCCGTTTGAATTGAAGAGTGCCTTTATTAAGCTGAAGGAAAAACTGCTGTTGATTTCGGAGAACCCCATGTATCGTAGGCCATTCCTCTACCTGGACATCATCTCCTGGCTCGATAGCAAGATTAAGAACATACCAGTGCAACAGGTAATGCAGCAGAAGTTTAAAACCTTAAAATAACACCTGAAGTTATAAGCATCCGATTACCACTCAATCGGTTCCTTGCCATGCTCCTGCAAGTACTTGTTGGCTTTGCTGAAATGCTTTGTACCAAAAAATCCGCGATCGGCGGCAAAGGGTGATGGGTGCGCTGCTATTAACACCAGGTGCTTGCGCTCATCAATAAAAGCACCTTTTTTCTGGGCATAGGCACCCCAAAGCATAAACACCACATGCTCCTTTAACTCGTTTACCTGCTGCACCACGGCGTCCGTAAACTCCTCCCAGCCTTTCTTCTGATGGGAGCCTGCGTTGCCTGCACGAACCGTAAGGGTGGCATTCAGCAGCAGTACCCCCTGCTGTGCCCACCGCTCCAGGTTGCCGGTGGCGGGCATGTCTTTGCCGAGGTCGCTTTTAATCTCTTTGAAAATGTTGAGCAGCGAAGGCGGTGTCCGTACCTTGTCGCTCACCGAAAAGGCCAGCCCATTGGCCTGATTAGGCCCGTGATAAGGGTCCTGCCCCAGAATCACCACCTTCACCTCATCAAACGGACACATCTGGAAGGCGTTAAAAATCTGATTGCCTGCCGGATAAACCTTTTGCGTGGTGTATTCGTCTTTTACAAAAGAAACCAGCTCCTTGAAGTATGGCTTTTCAAATTCATCTTGTAACACATTTTGCCAGCTTTCTTCTATCTTTACATTCATGCGTAGGTTAGGCTTGTTGGGTTAGATTTCAGAAACCGCTTGCGAGCACAATTTGTTGCACAGACAGGGTTTCTACAGTATACAAAAATTTTGTAACATGGATACAAAAACAACTGAAGGTGTTAAAGTAACAGTCACAACCAATTACTTGCCGGACTACTCCAGCCCGGTGCAGCAGCACTTTGTTTTTGCCTATAAGATCAGGATTGAGAATAACAGCGAGTTTACCGTGAAGCTCCTGCGCCGCCACTGGTACATCCACGATTCCACGGGCGCCATGCGCGAGGTGGAAGGCGAAGGCGTGGTAGGCCAGCAGCCTACCCTGGAGCCCGGCGAGAGCCACGAGTACGTTTCGGGCTGCAACCTGAAAACCGGTATCGGTAAAATGCGCGGCACCTATAAAATGGAGCGCATGGTAGATGGCCGTAAATTCGACGTAACCATCCCGGAATTCACACTAGTGGTGCCTTACAAGCTGAACTAAGTTATCAATGCATTTCCATGGCTGTTTTAGAAAGTTTGAACCGCTAAGCAGCACTATTTAATTCTCCTGAAGCTCAATTTATTCTTCCATTGTTTCCCCTGCGCCAAGCTGTAGATTACCTCTTGTATCGGATGCGTGCCTTTAAGCTGCATGGAGTTCACTCTCCTTTTGTTTTTGACCTGTTCCACAACGTGCTGCACCATACCGGCCACTTCCCCGCTTATAACCATGTGGAAGCGCTGCGCGATGCACTGCTGCAGGACGAGCGCGAGCTGCAGGTAACGGACTTCGGCGCCGGCTCCAAAATAAGCAAACATAAAACGCGTAAGGTAAAGGATATAGCCCGCACCTCTGCCAAGCCAGCCAAGTATGGCCAGCTGCTTTTCCGGTTGGTAAACCACTTTCAGCCGCAAATCATTTTTGAGTTAGGAACTTCCCTTGGCCTGACCACCAGTTACCTGGCCGAAGCACGCAAAAAAGGGCATATTTACTCGTTCGAAGGCTGCCCCAACATTACCCGTGCTGCGCAAAAAAATTTCCAGCAACTCGGCCTGCAGAACATTCAGGTGATAGAGGGCAATCTGGATGAGACGCTGCAACAACAATTAAAGCAGGTGACGCAGCTGGATTTTGCGTTTCTGGATGGAAACCACCGCTACGAGCCGACCATAAGTTACTTCGAGAGTTGCCTGACCAAGAGCCATGAGCAAACGGTTTTGGTACTGGATGATATTTACTGGTCTGCAGAGATGAAGCAGGCCTGGCAGGAAATTAAACGTCACCCGCAAGTACAGCAAACGATTGATTTGTATTTCGTAGGCCTCGTGTTTTTCCGCAAGCAACAGCCGAAGGAGAACTTCACGCTATACTTCTAGCGAGGCAGCATCTCTGGAAAAAGATAAAGGACAAAAGAGATAATATTTCTCCTTCGTCCTTCATCAAAAAATCCTTTATCTGAATTTAGCGGATCGCCTGCCGGATGCGGATAAGCTTTTGCAGCAATTCCTCCAGCTGATCCAAGGGCAGCATGTTCGCCCCGTCTGACTTGGCTATACTTGGCTGCGGGTGTGTTTCGATGAACAGTCCATCAGCGCCAACGGCAATTGCCGCCTTTGCAATGGTTGTGATCAAGGCAGGTTTGCCACCAGTTACGCCCGAACTCTGGTTCGGCTGCTGCAGCGAGTGCGTCACGTCCATTACCACCGGCACCTGGTTCGACTGCATCTCGGGGATGTTGCGGAAATCCACCACCATATCGGAATAGCCGAAGCTGTTGCCACGGTCGGTCAGAATTACTTTCTCATTGCCGGATTCGCGCACTTTGTTCACGGCAAAACGCATGGCCTCGCCCGACAGGAACTGTCCCTTTTTGATATTAACCACTTTGCCCGTGTTGGCAGCGGCCACTAACAAATCTGTCTGGCGGCACAAGAATGCCGGAATCTGCAGTACATCCACATACGCGGCGGCCATGGCGGCCTCTGCACTTTCGTGAATGTCTGTAACAGTGGGCACATCAAATTCTTTTCCTACTTTCTCCAATATACGCAAGGCTTTCTCGTCGCCGATACCTGAAAAGGAATCGAGGCGGGAACGATTAGCTTTGCGGTAAGACCCCTTGAAAATCCACGGAATTTGCAGCTTGTCGGTAATGGTTTTAATACGCTCTGCTATCTGCAGGGCCATCTCTTCCCCTTCGATGGCACAGGGGCCAGCCATAAGGAAAAAATTTCCGCTGTCAGTATACTTTAGTTTGGGAATTTCGAACATAGTCATCTTTTTTATGCCTTTTGGCAAAGGTAGTTTTTTCAAGGATGAATCAAGAATAACGAATCGGTTTTTCAAGTTAGGGCTTATACTTCAGCGTCTGCCCTCTTCTGCAAAATGATAAACAGCTCCCGCCCCTGCCGGGGTTTGATGGAGTTACGCGATTTTCCGAAATGTATAAATTCAAAGTATGGCGCAAAGTATGCGCGGTACTCTTCGCTGTTGCCACCAAAGGGAGGCCCAGGCTGCGAAAATGTGGTATCAAACAAAAGTCCCATCAACTTACCTCCCGGCTTTAGCAGCTGTGCTGTTTTACGGGCATAAGCCGCCCGCAGGTCCGGGTGAAGGGCACAAAAGAAGGTCTGCTCCACTATCAGATCATACTGGTCCTGCAACTCAAAATAGTCCTGCTGTAGTAACCGCGCTTTCGGAAAATCCGGCACCCGCTGCGCGAAATTTTGGAGCGGCTCCGGCGCCACATCCACTAGGTATACTTGTGTAAATCTATTGTGATGCAGGTATTCGGCCTCATATGCGTTTCCGCAACCGGGAATTAGAATACGCAGGTGTTTATTTGGCATTTGGTCAAAATATTCCTGCAGCGGTGGCGTTATACCTCCAACGTCCCAACCCGTTTGGTCGTTTTGGTAGCGCTGCTGCCAGAAACCTGCATTAAAATCTTGCTTCATCGAGTTAGATAAGTAAATCAAAAGTTATATATTTGACTCTTGCACACACCGTAATAGGTGAGTTCCATAAAACTAATGCTTAACCCTTAGCAATTCAACAATCCTAAAAACATATGTCAGCAAACACTCCTGAAAATAGAAGTAACCGTAAACTGCTGATCGGCGGCCTGCTGGTGGTTCTAATCAGCATCAACGGCATTCTGATATACATGAACTATCAGAAAAAAGAGAAAACCGAGGAGCAGGCAGAGATCATCAAAGTAAAGAACGTTGAGCTCGAAAACCAGATAAAGCAGTTTGAGGCGCTGAAGGCTGATTTTGAGCGTCAGAGCCAGGAACTGTCGGCCATGGGCCTGGAGAACGACTCACTGGAGGCAAAGATTGAGGCAATTAGTGCCGATTTGGGCGAGCTTCGCGGCTTCCGCAACAGAAGCTACAGCCTGTCAGATCAGCGCCGTTTCCGCGACAGAGCCTCTGCCTTTGAGAAGCAGTTGAAAGAAAAAGACACCGAGATTGCCCGCCTGAAGGAGGACAACGAAGTGCTGTTTACTGAGAACACGGACCTGAAAACCACGCAAACCCGCCTGGCCGACAGCCTCACCACCATGAAGACCAGCAACCAGGAACTAAACCAGAAGGTGCGCGTGGCCTCCAAACTAGAAGCACAGGGAATCAATGTGAACATCGTGAACCAGCGGGGCAAAGAGAAAGAAGACGATGACAATGAATTTAAGGCCAAGCGTGTAGACAAGATTCGCGTGGATTTTAAACTTGGTAAAAACGATGTGGCGGTAAAAGAACCAAAAACAGTGTACATGCGATTGATAGAGCCGGATGGCGCTGCGCTTTACAACCTTTCCACGGGTTCCGGCACATTTCAGATCGAGGGCGAAGACATGTACTATACAGCCAAGCGCGATTTTGTATTCGACAATACTCAGCAGCCAATCACGTTTACGTACGACAAAAACGCCGAGTACAAAAAAGGCCAGCATACCATCGAGCTTTATTCTGAAGGCTTCCTGATCGGTAAAACTACTTTTGTACTGAAATAACTTGTTCTTCTATAGCCGAAGGATCAAGCCTCTGCCCCTTGGCAGGGGCTTTTTTATTTGCGTTATCCTTGTCAAGTAAGAGGATTGATGTTAGCGGTTGCAAGTATAAACTGCACTAACAAGTATAAACAGCCATAAAAAATGCCCCCGCTATAAAACAGGGGCATTAGTCTATTATTCACATGTAATCTTTTAACGTTGAATGTTTCAGGTTATTACTCTACCAGCACCTTTCTATCCTGAATAACCTTAAAACTTTCCACCATCTTCACGCATTCCTCAATCTGGTCTGTAAAGATGGCCACTATAGAACCCGGTGTGGCATTTTCAAGGGCATAGGCAATGGCCCGCATCTCCACGGGAATAACCTGCACCTTTTTATCAGGGGCAGTGTCTTCGATGCCCTGCAGCATGGGACCGGTGATTTCGTCTGCTGACTTGCCTCTTAAATCCTGATCGAGCCGAATTATAACTTCATCAAAAATTTCTCCCGATACCTGCCCCACCGCATAAAAATCTTCCGACCTACGATCGCCCACTGCAGCCACAATTCCTACTCTCTTCGTTACATCTAACGCATTGATGTAGTCGCCAATGGCTTTGAGCCCGCCCACGTTGTGTGCATAGTCGATCAAAACATCGAATTGCGGGAATTTGAACAGGTTCATGCGCCCCGGTGTTTTGCTTGGTGACGGGATAAAGGTGCGAAGCGCTGTTTTGATATCCTCCACCTCAAAGTGAGAGACGTAGGCAGCAAGTGTTGCCGCCAAAATGTTTTCGATGTTGAAGCGGGCCTTACCTCCGAACGTGAGTGGGATGTCTGCCACACGGTCTATCCTGATCTTGTAGGAATTCTTAAAGATAGAGATATAGCCGTTTTCGAAAACCGCAGCCAGCCCACCTTTTGCAATGTGCTTCAGAATACGCGGGTTTTCCTCATCCATGCTAAAGAGCGCGACATGGCAGTTCACCTCCCCAGCCATGCCGTACACCAGGTCATCATCCGCGTTTAGAATAGCATAGCCATCCTTCCTTACACTTTTAGGGATAACGGCCTTCACCCGCGCAAGTTCGTCTAAGGTATGGATGTCATTTAGCCCTAGGTGGTCTGAGCTTACGTTGGTAACGATACCAATGTCGCACTGCTCAAAGCCAAGCCCGGAACGCAACAGGCCTCCGCGTGCGCATTCGAGCACGGCAAAGTTCACAGTTGGGTCCTTCAGTACAAATTCGGCGCTGTAGGAGCCGGTGGTATCCCCCTTCTCCAGCATTTTATCCTGCACGTATATGCCGTCTGTGGTGGTGTAGCCAACTTGGTAGCCGTTGTGCTTCACGATGTGTGCAATCAGCCGGGTAGTAGTCGTCTTCCCGTTTGTTCCTGACACCGCTACAATCGGAATGCGCACCGGATTATCCCGAGGAAACAGCATATCTACCACGGGCTCCGCCACGTTGCGGGGCAAACCATACGTCGGCGAAATATGCATTCTGAAGCCAGGGGCAGCGTTCACCTCCAGTACAGCACCACGGGTTTCATTCAATGGTATCGCGATGTCAGTGGTCATCACATCAATACCGCAGATGTCCAGACCAATTAAACCGGCTATCCGTTCGGCCATCAGGATGTTGTAGGGGTGCACAAGGTCCGTAACATCCGTGGCCGTACCGCCCGTGCTGATGTTGGCCGTGCTTTTGAGGTATAGCACCTCTCCTTCCGGCAGCACCGACTGGGTTGTCAGGTTCAGCCCTTTCAGTATATTGCGCGTGTGCTTGTCTACCTTGATCCGGGTAAGTTCCTTCTCATGACCAATGCCGCGTCTTGGATCCCGGTTGGCCCGGTCGATTAACTGCTTAATCGTGGCGGTGCCATCGCCTGTCACCATGGCGGGCGTACGCATGGCTGCGGCCACGAACTTTCCGTTTATCACAAGCATCCGGAAATCAAATCCTTCTATAAACTGCTCCACCATCACGCCCCGCGAGAACTTTTGGGCTTCTGTAAAACCGCGTTGCGCATCTTTCAGGTTTGTAATGTTGATTGTTGCTCCTTTGCCATGGTTGCCATCCAGCGGCTTGATCACAACAGGAAATCCCAACCAATCCAGCGTGTTCTTCAGTTCGTCAGGCGAGTAGATGGTGGCTCCTTTTGGCACCGGTATTCCGGCTTCCTCCAGTATGTCTTTCGTGGCTTTTTTGTCGCCTGCTATTTCCACCGCAAAGAAGGCAGTCTTGTTGGTCATAGTGGCCTGGATCCGTTGCTGGTGCACACCATACCCCAATTGAATGAGCGAGTGCCGGTTTAAGCGGATATAAGGAATACCACGGCTTGTCGCTTCCGACACTATAGAGTAAGTGCTGGGCCCGAAATATTCATCCTCCCGGATCTCGTGCAAGCGCTTCACATCCTCCGTTAGCCTTACCTTCTCTCCTTTTACCAGTGCATTGATGATTCGCACAGCGGCATAGGCTGCGTGCTCTCCTGCCCGCTCCTCCTGGTACGAAAACACCACCATCATATGTCCTTCCTCATGTGCAGGATAGCTGCGGCCGTAACTCGTGGACATGCCTGCTAAAGCCTGCAGTGCCAGCGCTACGTGCTGTACCACATGGCCAAAGGTGGTTCCTTCGGCAAGCGCCTCAAAAAAGCCTCCCTCTGCGCCCTCTCCCGCCGCGTGCGACTGCAGCACAGGCAACAGTTTCTTCAGCCGTGACGTGAACTGTGGCGTTTGCCGCGTATCCTTCTGACTTAAGTCTTCAAGATCCAGCTTAATTACGATTAGTTTTGGGTGTTTTACTGACCAGAAATTTGGTCCGCGCATGACGCGCAAATCAACGATTTTCATGTGTTTTGTTTGGCTGTGTACGCTAGACGGTGTGGCTGCTCAGCAGCTTTTCACCGCCTCCGTCTTACACTGGGTGTAGCCCTACGGCGTAAAATTCAGTCTCCCAACCCATTCGCTCCTCGCAGAAATCCATTTTACTTAATACATATACTTTTGAAGTATACTCTTTATGCAGGGCATGCGATGGAGCACATGCAGTTGGTTGTGATGATTACGAATAAAGTTATCAAAAGATTAAGGAGCGGGCGATTACATCCTTTTTTATACTTGGGCAGGGACAGCCGGAAATATAGAAGGTTTGAAAGGTGTGGGCACAAAAAAACCTGCTAAGTATTCTTAGCAGGTTTTGGAGGTAACGAGCGGATTCGAACCGCTGTAGCAGCTTTTGCAGAGCTGAGCCTAGCCACTCGGCCACGTTACCGTGTTAAACGATTGGAGTGCAAATATACTCTGATAAATATACTTGTCAAATCTAAAATCGCTTTTTTTTGAGCAGAATAAGCTTTTCAGCTCTAGTGACAATTATAAATTTGTTTTTTGATAAAAAAAGAAGTCAGCAGATGATGTTTGGTCTGACTTTTTGGGATCGTAAGGATACTTATTTTTTATTACCTCCTTTAGTTTCCATTGACTAAAGTTTTTCTCTATATAATCCGTAAACTTTCTTTCACGAACATGAAGTGCAGAACGATCATCGTAATCATTCGAGTATATTACAACATACTGCTTTGAAGAGTTGAACAAATCAAAAATGTATTTCTCAAATAATTCATCTTCTATTAAATGGTAAAGTACATCAATAGATAAGGATACATCTGCATTGAAAATTTTATGATTATCAACAAAGGCTAATGAATTGTACAAATAAAAGCTTTTAGTCTTATCGGCTTTGAATTTATCGATACAGATTCCCACAGCTGTTTTAGAAATATCTAAACCTATATAAAAAGGATATTCAAGCATTGTAAGCTGATTCCCATCTCCACAACCAAATTCTATAACAGTTTGAATTTGGTTATTTTTCACAAAACTGTTGAGAACATCTGCTTTGAATTCAGCTAACCGATTGTAGGAGCCGGCACCGGAATTACCTCCTGAGTTGTATCTGCCCTCCCAATAGTTGTCGGTTCCTTGAAAATTTCTGTTAGTTTGTTTCAATAGTGGAATGTGCTTAATAATGCTAGTGATGAAAGACATAAATAAATAATTATAATTGTGTTTAAATAGGGAAACCGATATAGATTTTAACTACCACATGAGGTGTAGCAATTAACAATAACTGAAGACTATGTCTAAATAGTGGTAAAAGAAATGGTGGATTTTGATAAATAATAAAGCACTTGTAAATGTAATTCGGCGCTTATCATTTTTTTGGCAATATAAGTAAAAGCAGATTGCTAATTCTATGTTTTATCTCAATCCAAAAGAATATATAAAACAAAAAAGCCCCGGATCTCTCCGGGGCTTTCTGTTATGCAACAAGCTTAGTATTAAGCGTTGTTTTCTTCTTCAGAAGAATCAGACGCTGTGTCGTCGTTGTCGCCATCCTGCGTTTTCTTTGCAGCAGCAGCTTCTAACTTCTTCACGCCAGCCTCTTTCTCATTCTCCAGCATTTGCTCTTTCAGCGCAGACAGTGCATCCAGGTCTCCTAAAGTTGACTTGTCAGCGTCTTTCTGAACTTTAGGTGCGGAAGAGGAAGACTTCTCTTTCTTCTCGCCGGCTGCAGGCTTCTTAGTAGCTCTGGCAGCTCTGCTAGCTTCTACTTCAGAGTGAGAAGCAGTGTGCGAAAGGATGATCTTGCGATCGTCTTTAGAGAATTCAGTTACGCGGAAGTCAAGGCTCTCGCCTGCTTCAACCTGAGATCCGTCTTCTTTAGTTAAGCCTTTCGGGAAAGCGAAACCTTCGATACCGTAAGGTAACTCCAGTGTAGCGCCTCTGTCAGACTTCTCCAGTACAGTAGCTTTGTGAACAGAGCCAATGTTGAATACAGACTCAAACGTATCCCAAGGGTTCTCCTCTAGTTGCTTATGGCCCAGGGCAAGTCTTCTGTTTGGAACATCAAGCTCCAGAACAACTACGTCCAGGTTATCACCAACTTTCACAAACTCAGATGGGTGCTTAATCTTCTTCGTCCAAGACAGGTCAGAAACGTGTACCAAACCATCAACACCTTCTTCTAGTTCTAAGAACAGACCGAAGTTTGTCAGGTTACGAACGATGCCAGTGTGCTTCGTGCCTACTGCATACTTCGTCAGTACATTTTCTTTGTTCCAAGGATCTTCAGTCAGCTGCTTAATGCCAAGTGACATCTTGCGCTCCTGGCGGTCCATTGTCAGAACAACAGCCTGTACCTGGTCGCCTTGCTTGATGAAGTCCTGTGGGTTACGCAGGTGCTGTGACCAAGACATTTCAGAAACGTGGATCAAACCTTCTACGCCTGGCATCAGTTCCAGGAACGCGCCGTAGTCTGCTACGTTTACGATTCTACCTTCTACTTTAGAGCCAACTTCAATCTCAGCCGGAAGAGCATCCCACGGATGAGGAGTAAGCTGCTTCATGCCCAGAGAGATACGCTTCTTGTCTTCATCGAAGTCAAGAACTACCACGTTCACTTTCTGGTCAAGGTTCAATACTTCTTCTGGGTGGTTGATACGTCCCCATGAAATATCAGTGATGTGAAGCAGGCCGTCTACGCCACCAAGGTCGATGAACACACCGAAGTTTGTCATGTTCTTGATAACGCCTTCCAGTACCTGGCCTTTCTCAAGGTTGTTCAGGATGGCTGCACGCTGCTGCTCCAAGTCTTTCTCGATAAGTACTTTGTGAGATACAACCACGTTGTCGAAAGCGGCGTTGATTTTCACAACTTTCACTTCCATCTGCTTGCCCACAAACACGTCGAAGTCACGGATTGGCTTCACGTCAATTTGCGAACCTGGCAAGAAGGCCTCCACACCATGGATATCCATGATAAGACCACCTTTGGTTCTTCTCTTCACAACACCCTCCAGCACCTTGTCGTTCTCGAGCGCATCATAGATACGAGCCCAGGCGCTAACAATCTTCGCTTTCTTGCGGGAAAGGATCAGCTGACCGTTCGGGTCTTCCTGGTCTTCAATAAATACTTCTACCTGGTCGCCAGGCTTCAGGTTTGGCATGTCTCTGAATTCAGAAACAGAAACCAGTCCGTCTGATTTGAAACCGATGTTAAGAATTACGTCACGATCTGTAACGGCAACAACGGTACCAGTAACAACCTCCTGCTCCTGTACGGTAGTCAGGGTGTCGTCATACATTTGTTCCATTTCGGCTTTCTCAGCTTGGTTATAGCCGGAACCGAAACCCTGGGACTCAAACTTGTCCCAGTCGAAATTGTCTGGAGAATTACTCATATTGTTTTTTCTGCTCTTCAGTAGCCACCAGCCTAGAGCAATGAGCCGGTTTGGTTTAGTTTATAAATTCCAGAACACCGTGTCCTGGCCATTCACTTGAATGAACTGCAAAAGTAAACAAATGATTCAATAAATACTAGCTTCAGCAGATATTGCAAATCGCTTTTAGTGAGTGAATTAAGAAAATTAGTAAAGCAAACAAGGAAGTTAGTTCTGCAGCAAAAGCTGTGTTTATACTTGTTAGGGTTTATACTTGGCAAGTATGGCGGAGGTGTACGCTCTTGTACGATAGCATGCGGGCGTGCTAGAATCGAAACGATGTAATCAACAACTGAAGAACCGGCCAGACGCTCGCAGGACCTGCGGACGCTGCGAGGTCTTAAGCAAACGGTGAGGCCTTTGGTAAATAGCGAAGTATGGATATAAAAAAGCGCCGGGTCTAAAGACCTCGCGGTGTCTTCAGACCCGCGAGCGCCTGGTGGCAGTAGCCGTTCTACCACTGAAAACTGCTCACCACTCACCCATCAATCTAGTAAGAAATGTAAATTCCAAACATCCTCCTAGCTATACTTGAAGCATTGCCTCAGCAGCATTAAAGCCAAAACCATACTTAAACTAGTAAGACAACGCGATCTTCTATTCTTACTGAATATTAATTACCTATGCTTTATTCACTAAATCCTTTAGTATACATAAAGTATAATTAATTCTCCAACCCCAGGTACACACGCCAGTCCTGGTTGTGCTGGTTCAGGTGAAATTGCAGGAAGGTTTGCAAGGAGGGCCGTGCTGGCTTGCGGAGCAGTTTCAGCCCTGCCTCTTCTGGCGTGCGGTCGCCTTTGCGGGAGTTGCAGCGGGCGCAGGCGGTCACCAGGTTTTGCCATTGGGTCTCCCCACCCCTGGAACGCGGCAGCAGGTGGTCGAGGGTAAGGTTGCGGACGCCACCGCAGTATTGGCAGCTGTAGTTGTCGCGGCGCATGATGTTATGGCGGCTAAGCGCAATGCCATGGTAAGGGACCCGCACATAGCGCTGCAACCGGATAATGGAGGGCACTGGATAGGAAATGCTGACAGTGCGCAGAACTTCGTTCTCTGCATCCTTGATCATCTCGGCTTTCTCGAGATAAACAAGCAGAAAAGCTTTCTGAACAGTACAAACGGCAATAGCGCTGAAGTCTTGGTTAAGGATGAGAACTTTTTCTTTCATGACCCATTTCTGTCCTACGGATACCTTTTACGGAAAAAACCGCGGCGGTATACCATAAGTTTAAAGAAATCAGGAAGTTCAGAAAGAAATTCGTTTGATAATGCGCAGGTTGTGTGTGTAACGCTTTAGGTTGGCGTTGTAAATGCCGTTGTGGTCGAGCTTATCGACCCGCACCTCCCCGTGGGCGTGCATAATCTGCTGACCTTCCAGCACAATGCCCACATGGGTGATTCGCCCCTCAGGATTTGAGAAGAAAGCCAGGTCGCCTGGTTGCGCCTGCGTTACAAAATGCACTTCCTCGCCATGCAGGGCCTGCTGGTAGGCATCGCGGGGCAGTTGGTAGCCGCAGATTCCGAACACCTGCTGCGTAAAGCCAGAACAGTCAATTCCGAATACCGATTTGCCGCCCCACAAGTATGGGAACTTGAGGAAACGGTGCGCCACAGCTATCAACTCATCGGGTGTTTGAGTAGCATCAGGGGCAACAACAGTACCAGTGATAGCCAACCGTTCCTCATTTACCCGGATGTGCTGCCCATCGAAGAAAGGTAAATAGCTGCCGATGCCGATGGGTATTTGCACTTCCCCCTGCTGCACGGTCTGCAGCAGATCAAGCGAACGGGAGTGTTTGGTCTGACACCACGCTTTGTAGTATTCTTCAGAAACGGGCGTATGCAGCTTAAAGTCGATCCAGCCACGGTAGCCATCTGTTGCCAGCTGCAGGCAGCGCCAGTTTCCCTCCTGCGCCACCACCTCATAGCATTCCCCAAACAAAAGCTGCGTTACAATTTCAGCCCTGTCAGAGGTTTCGGCACGCATCGGCGCCACGCTAAGCATACCTATTCCGTAGTCCACTCCTTTGAGAATTATGAATGATGAATTATTAATTATGAATGGGAGTATGAAGAACCTTTTTGTTTTAGATCATCAATTTATACTTCCTAACGCAGAATGCAGAGCTGAAAAAAGGAGAACTACAAATGAAAATTAATTCATAATTCGTAATTCATCATTCCTAATTGCACGTTTCGCGTGCTAAAACCCGCTTCTGTCCATTTCACGCTTTATATCCTTTTCCTTAATATCTTGTCGCTTGTCGTACAGCTTCTTACCTTTAGCCAGTGCAATCTCTACTTTAGCAAAACCACGGTCGCTTATGAAGATGCGTGTGGGAATTATGGTTACGCCCTGCTCCTGCGTCTTCGACTCAAGTTTACTTAGCTCTGACTTCTTCAGCAGCAGCTTTCGGGTGCGCACCGGCTCGTGGTTAAAGTGGGTGCCTTCGGTATAGGTAGAGATGTGCACATTATGAAGCCACAACTCGCCGTTCGTAAACACACAATATCCATCCTGCATGTTCACCTTGCCTTCGCGTATCGATTTGATCTCCGTGCCCTTCAGCATTACGCCGGCGGTGTACTTATCTATAAATTGAAATTCAAAAGAAGCTTTGCGGTTAACAATGTTAACGTGCTTCTTTATTCTGTCTTTCTCTTGTTTCGCCATTTATACTTGTTTCGGCGCCAATATTCTGGCTAGTTTCTCTTTTTTCAAAATCTTTTGCCCCGTTTCCCCGTCTGCCACAACCCTGTCACCCACTTTTGCCTCAAAAGAGCAAATTACATCATGCCCTTCATGCTTGGTTAAAGTGGCAGTAATGACTACATCATTCCCTTCAAAAGCAGGTGCTTTATGGTTGATGGTCAGAAAGGTGCCTATCCCCTCTTCATCCGCTGATTTAATATCCAGCACGAACAACCTGCCTGCCCATTCCGCTGCCTGAGCCAACGAAAAGGTAGAGCAAACGGCATGTACCAACCCATCCTCAAAGGCAGCGAAATCGGCTGTAGTTATCCGTTTGCTATACGTACGTATATCGCCGGGTTTTATGGGCGTTGTTTGTTTATCGTTTCCCGTTGTTCGCATCTCCGTCTGTCAATTTGAATTATTATTCTTGGTAATGAATTTCATCACATTGCTTTCAAAGCCACACATGCAGTTGATCATTTCCAGAACGCGAATAACGATAAACGAACAACTATATCTTCAGTCTTGGCTCCGGGCTTACGTATTGAGTAGCGAAATCGCCCTTCAGATACTGAAAGTGGGCGGCTATGGCGATCATACCGGCATTGTCGGTGCAATACTGAAAAGCGGGGATGTATATTTTCCAGTTATACTTGCCGGCATACTCCTGCAGTGTCTTACGCAGGCCTGAATTCGCTGACACACCTCCGGCAATGGCAATTTCTTTGATGTTCAGATCTTTCGATGCCTGCACCAGCTTCTTAAGGAGTGTCTTGATTAGCGTTTTCTGCACGCTGGCGCAGATATCCGCCATATTTTCCGCAGCAAAATTCGGGTTCTCCTTTGCCCTGTCCCGCAGGAAGTATAAAACAGACGTTTTGATGCCGCTGAACGAGAAATTATACTCAGGCATGTTGCCCACCGGAAACTCAAATGCCTCTGCGTTTCCGGTTGCCGCCATTTTATCCAGCATGGGGCCACCTGGGTACGGCAGGCCGAGCATCTTGGCTGTTTTATCGAAGGCCTCTCCCACTGCATCGTCGGTTGTTTGACCGATCACCTCCATGTTCAGGTGGTCTTTTACCAGCACTATTTGCGTATGACCGCCGCTAACCGTTAAACATAGGAACGGAAATTGCGGTGTAGGTTCATCGATGAAGTGGGCCAGTATGTGGGCCTGCATGTGGTTTACCTCAATCAGCGGAATATCCAGCCCCAGCGCAAACGACTTGGCAAATGAGCAGCCGACGAGTAAAGCGCCCAACAGGCCAGGGCCACGCGTGAAGGCAACTGCATTTAGCTCACTTTTTTCTACATTTGCCTGTTGCAGCGCCTGTGCCACCACCGGTATAATGTTCTGTTGGTGCGCCCTGGAGGCTAGCTCCGGAACCACACCGCCATATTGTTCGTGTACAGCCTGTGTATTTACTATATTTGACAACACCTTGCCCCCGCGGATTACCGCGGCCGAGGTTTCGTCGCAAGAAGATTCTATTGCTAAGATTGTAGGTTCAGTCATTATTGGAAAAGGAACAGTCAACAAATTACTTCAAAGTTATAGGAAAAGCTATTCTAAAAATAGTTTTGGGGCTTTTCCTGTTCCTTTTGCTGCTGTTTGCAGCCGTTTTCGTCGCCATTCGGTTTCCGGCTGTGCAAACGAAGGTGGCGCAGCGCGTAGCCGCCTACTTGTCGGAGGCTACCCAGCATGAAGTAACCATCGGCAGCGTAGACATCGAATTTTTCTCGAGGGTGGTACTCGAAAAACTGCAGGTGCAGGACAACCGCGATAAAGAACTTTTCTATGTGGGCCGGGCCGAAGCCGATATCGATGCCTTCTCCCTTTTAGACCTGAACAACCTTTCCATCAGCACACTTACGTTACAGGAGCCACGGGCCAACCTGGTGCAGTACCAGGGGAGCGACACCCTTAACTTGAGCAGCTTTTTTGATGCCTTGGGCGATCTCTTTGTGAAGGACACCACCAAGCCCGCTGAACCGTTCAACTTTAAACTTGGGGAGCTTATTATTAAAGATGGCCGGTTTACGTACGATAACTTTAACGAGGCGCCAACCGAGTATGGCATCGATTACAGCCACCTGTCGGTTGCCAATTTAAACGGGCGCTTCAGCGAAATAGCCCTGGAAGACACACTCCGGGTGAAGGTAACAGACCTTACCGCCCTTGAAACCCGCTCCGAAACCAGGCTGCACAACTTGGACACCCGCTTAACCTACGCCCCCACGTTTATGGAGTGGGATGCGCTGGACCTGCAACTGAACCAGAGCAACCTGCAGCACTACCTGCGCTTCGATTATAACGCCATCAGCGACTTCGGCACCTTTATCGACAGTGTGCGCATAAATGCCGAGTTAATAGACTCCAAAGTATACTCACAGGACATTGCCGTATTCGCCCCGCAAATGCGGGAATACGATGAGACACTGCTGGTAAACTCGCTACAATTTAAAGGGCTAGTATCAGATTTTAATGCTACAAACGTCGACCTGGCCTACGGCGACAACACGCACATCGTTGGAAGCATAAGTGCAGACGGTCTCCCTAACTTCAAAGAGACCTTTGCCAACCTGCGCCTGAAGCCCTCTACCATCAGCGCCAAAGACCTGCAGCAGTTTTTGCCTGCCGATGCCTATAAAACGGCCGCACGCCTTGGCAAAGTAGCGTTGGAAGGCCGTTTCCTTGGATTTTACAACGACTTCGTGGCAAACGGGGAATTCAATACAGCCCTGGGCAAGGTAAAGTCAGACATCAACCTAAAAATAGACGACAACACCCGCCGCTCCTCCTACAGTGGCTTTGTGACCACAAACGGCTTTAACCTGGGCCGCCTGCTGGATAAGGAAGATCAGTTCAAGACGATCTCCATGAGCGGGCGCCTGCAGGGTTCGGGCTTTACGCTACAGGATGCCAATGTGAAACTGAATGCCGAGGTTGGCCAGCTCCAACTGCTCGGCTACAATTACCAGAATATTAAAGCAAACGGCGTACTGAACAAGCAGGTCTTCACCGGCGAAGTTTCCATCAACGACCCTAATCTGATGTTCACAGCAAATGGGGAAGTGAACCTGGCCAATGAGAAAAAAGCATTCAATATGATGGCTGACCTGGAGCGCGTAAACCTGCAGGCGCTCAGGCTGTCTGAGGAGCCGCTTATTATCAGTGCAGAGGCGAACCTGAACTTCAGGGGCCTGGCCCTGGATGATTTCGAAGGAACAGCCAAGTTCGATAGTGCCTATGTGATCTACAAAGGCAACCAGCTCCCAATCGACTCGGTGCTCATCCGCTCTGAGATAGCGGGTGGCGAGCGGAGCCTGTACATTACCTCCGACCTGCTGGCGCTGAACGTGAACGGCAACTTTGACTATACTACCCTGATTGATGACATTCAGCGGCTGGCACAGGAGTACAGGCTGAACTTCGAAAGCGATGAGGCAGCGACTACCGCTTATTATAACCGAAAGCCAAATACACTTGCCAGTGGGGAATATGCCGTGCAATACGAGTTATATTTAAAGCACGTCAATCCCCTTCTCGACCTCTTTGCGCCGGAACTGGCCATTTCAGATTTTTCTAAAGTGGAAGGGTCCTTCCGCTATGGCAATACCGCAATTCTGGAACTATACGCCGGTATCGACACTATTGTATATGATGACTACCGCCTCTACGGCAATGCCATTGAACTGAATACATCCAAACTGCAGGATAACCCTGATGTGCTGGCCGCCGCACTTTTCACCTCCCAAAAACAAGACCTGCCGGGCGTAGGAAACACACAGGACTTTTACGTAGAGGGCATCTGGAGCGAACGGACCATAAACTTTGCCACCAGCGTGCGCCAGCCTGAGCAAAATAACCGCGCTCTGATCACTGGCGATTTAAACTTTCTGCCAAGCCAGGTGCAGATCGTTTTTGATGAATCGAACATTACCCTGCAGCAGAACCCCTGGGCATTTGTGCCGGGCAACACGCTCTACATCAGCGAGGGCGGCCGGAGATTGGTATTTGAAGACTTTGCGCTCACTAACCTGAACCAGGTGATCCGGGCAGAAGGCACTGTTTCGGAAGACCCCGACAGCCGTCTGTTGGTGAATGTGGAGAATTTCAACCTGAACAACCTGAACCCGCTCATCGCCATGGACATAGCCGGTGAAATGACAGGTGAATTGCTGGTGCAGGACTTGTATGATGAGGCGAAGCTGGATGCTTCCATGCGTATCGACTCCTTCTATCTCGACCAGGTGTTCATCGGCCACATTGTGGGCAGCACCGAATGGCTGAAGGCACAGCAGCGGGCTGTGGTGGACGTGGCCATTGAGCGCGAAGGAAAAAAAGTACTGACGGTAAGCGGTAACTACAACCCGGCAGCTAAAGAAGACCAACTGGACCTGCTGGCGGTAATGGACCAGGCAAACCTGAAGCTGGCAGAACCAGTGTTGCGCGGATTGGTTTCAGATTTAAGGGGCGATATGGAGGGACGCATCCGCATACTTGGCAGCCTCGACTATCCTATCCTGAAGGGCTCGGTGATGGTGACAAACGGGCAGTTCACTTTCGATTACCTGAATACGACGTACCGCTTTGACGACCGCATCTACTTTGGACCGAACAGCATCAACTTCCGCAATGCACAGCTGCATGATATTTACGGAAACACAGGAACCATTACCGGCGGTATTGCACATGACGGCTTTGCCAACATGGTAGTGGACCTGGAGGCGCGCTTCCGCGATTTTATGGTGCTAAACACTACCGAAAATCAGAACGAGCTCTTCTACGGAACTGCTTTTGCCACCGGCACCGCTAGCGTACTGGGGCCGGTAGATAACCTGCAGGTAAAGATTGATGCCCGCAGCGAGGAGAACACACGCATCGTGCTGCCGCTGGACAACCAGACGGAAGTATCCCGGAAAGACTTTATCTCCTTCGTTAACCGGAACATTTCTGACAGCACTGGTGTGGCCGTGGCAGTGGAGGACCAGCGCGTGGACCTCTCCGGTATTAACCTTGACTTTAACCTGGATGTGACGGACGATGCCTACTTCGAGATCATCATCGACCGCACCACAGGTGATGTGATCCGAGGATCAGGCAACGGCGATATTCAGATGACAATTGACACCCGCGGCGACTTTAACATGTACGGCACCTTCGAGATTACAGAGGGCGCTTACAACCTGAACCTGCTCGAAGGACTGATTACGCGTGAGTTCCAGGTGGTACCAGGAGGAACGATCACCTGGAACGGCGATCCGACTGCCGGCACGATGGATATAACGGCACATTACACGCAAATGGCTTCGTTTAGCGGCTTACTTCCCACAACTGCGGATGGCGACGAAATTATGGGACGCTATCCGGTTGTGGCTGTAATTGAGCTAAATGGCTCATTGCTCACGCCCCAGATTGAACTTGGTCTTGGCTTTGAGCAGTTGCCCCAAGGAGTTCAGACCAGGCTATATTCGCTGATTAACTCCATTAAAAGTGATGAAAGTGAGCTGAACCGCCAGGTGTTCAGCCTTCTCGTGTTGCAGCGCCTCTCGCCTCAGGGTACGCTTGCCTTCGACAGCAGCATAGGTGCCGGTGCCGTGGGCGGCAGTTTGGGTAGCTTGCTGTCCAGCCAGCTAAACAATTTCCTGAGTAACCTCGACAGTAACTTGGAGATTGACATTGGCCTGGGCAACATTGGCCGAGACGCGCTGTCGTCGCTGCAGGTGCGCCTGAGTTATACTTTCCTGCAGGGCCGTTTGCGCGTGACGAACGAGTCCGGCTTTAACAACGGCCCTGACGATGCGACCAGGGGAACATCCTCTTATGTTGGCGACTGGACATTAGATTACTATATTTCCAGGACGGGCGAGCTACGGGGCCGGCTGGAATATAATTCTACGCCCAACATTTACACGGGCCGCATCACCCAAAGCCAAAGTATCAGTTTGCTCCACACAAAACGCTTCGACAGCCTGCGGGAGTTGTTCGGCAGTGAGCGGCGCAAAAGGGAACGGGAGCAACTGGAGCAGGAAAGGGACCGCATCATACTTGATTCTGACCCACGTTTGGAACTGTAACTAAAAAGCCTGCCTCCAACCGGAGCAGGCTTTTTTAATTCCCCTTGAAGGATGCCCTGCATATTAGAAATATATTTCTAATTTTGCGAGAGGAGGCAACAGGTATGGCTACGAAAGTAAAACACGTAAAAAAGAAAAAATTAGGTAATTACCCGCACACCATGGTGGTGTTCAGCATTACGCTGGCCCTCTTCGTGATCGGGCTGTTCGGTTTGCTCCTGATTCATGCCGGCAAGCTGTCGGAGAAGGTGAAGGAGAGCCTGGAGATGCAGGTGTACCTGGACCGCAACCTGACTGAGGTGCAATTGGTGCGCCTGCAGAAGACCTTTGCCGCCAAAGAGTTTATCGCTTACAAAAACGACACCGCGCAGGTGCGCTTCGTGTCTAAGGAAGAAGGGGCCAAGGCCTTTTTAGATGAGACAGGCGAGGATTTTATGGAATTTTTGGGCGACAACCCGCTGCGCGACGCCTATGTGCTCAGAATTGATGCCGACCACTCCAGCTCAGCCATGCTTAAAAGTATAAAAGTAGACCTGGAGTCGATTGACGGGGTGCACGAGGTGCAGTACGTGGAGAGCCTCATCGAATCAATCAATGAAAACATCAAAAAGATAAGCATTGTGCTTCTTGGCTTTGCTGCCATACTTGTGCTCGTAGTCACCATTCTGATCAACAATACCATTAAACTGGCCTTATACTCGCAGCGGTTTCTTATCCGGAGCATGCAATTAGTGGGGGCTACTTCGTTCTTTATCCAGCGCCCGTTCCTGAACAGAGCCGCCTGGCAGGGTGTAATGAGCGGCATCCTTGCTTCTGCCTTGCTCTTTGGATTGATGCAGTACGCATATACACAGGTGACGGAGCTACAACTGCTGCGCAACGACGAGCAGACGTACATCTTGATGGGTGCCCTTGTGGTGGTGGGGCTTATCATAGGCTTCATGAGCTCCTATAGGGCCGTACGAAAATATTTAGGCATGTCACTAGACGAATTATACTAACAAATGGAAGAAACTAAAAAGAAGCAGCTCGCTTTCGGCAGCAAGAACTATCGCCTGATGCTGCTTGGCATTGCGCTGCTGATTGTTGGCTTTATCATCATGTCGTTGGATACAGAGCCCTACGGGTTGGGATTCCTGGGCATCACGCTCGGACCGCTAGTAGTGCTGGCAGGTTTTGCCGTTGAAATTTTCGCCATCATGGCCAAGGACAAAAAGCAGGATTAAATGAGTGTATGGCAGGCTATTATCTTAGCCATTGTTGAAGGATTAACCGAGTTCCTGCCCGTTTCCTCTACGGGACACATGATTATCGCTTCCAGCCTGATGGGCATCAATGAACTCCCGATTACGAAAGTTTTTGAGGTGAACATACAGTTTGGGGCAATTCTGTCGGTGGTGGTGCTGTACTGGCGCCGCTTTTTGCAGAGTTTCAATTTCTATACAAAGCTGCTTGTTGCTTTTATTCCGGCCGTTGTGTTTGGCCTGGCTTTCAAAGAAGTGGTAGATGCCATGCTGGAGAGCGTGGTAGTAACAGCCATCATGCTGGTGCTGGGGGGTATTGTGCTCCTGTTCGTGGATAAATGGTTCAGGCACTCAGATAAAGAGGAGATTACCTATAAAAATGCGGTTGTGATTGGCCTGTTTCAGTGCATTGCCATGATTCCGGGCGTTTCGCGCTCAGCAGCCTCCATTATTGGCGGCCTGGCACAGGGCGTGGACCGGAAAACTGCGGCGGAATTCTCCTTTTTCCTGGCCGTGCCAACCATGCTGGCTGCCGCCTCTTATAAGTTTGTGGAGGATTTGCTGAAGCTGGAAATATCCGATGTACTGAAACTGGACATCGAGAAAATACAGAACAGCTTTGCAGCCATCGATCCCAATGATATTCAACTGCTGTTGATTGGAAATGTGGTGGCGTTTGTGGTAGCAATGCTGGCCATTCGCTTCTTTATTAACTTCCTGACCAAGTATGGCTTCAAGATGTTTGGCTATTACCGCATCGCGCTTGGCGTGGTGCTGCTGACGCTGCTGGCCATGGGTTACGAATTAACTGTATAACTATGCCTTACGATTTTGCCGCAGGCGAAATACTGCTCCTGAACAAACCCCTCGACTGGACTTCCTTTGATGTGGTTAAAAAAGTGCGCAACACCATTCGGGTAAAGAAAGTAGGCCACGCCGGCACCCTCGACCCTTTGGCTACCGGACTGCTTATACTTTGCACCGGCAAGTATACCAAGCGCATCGACGAAATTCAGGGACAGGAGAAAGAGTATACTGGCATTATCCGCCTGGGCGAAAGCACCCCCTCCTACGACCGCGAAACTGAGGTAACCGAAACCCGCGACAGCAGCCACCTAACTGAAGCAGAAATTAAAGCTGCCGCACAGACCTTTGTTGGTACCATCGAACAAATCCCGCCTATTTACTCTGCCGTGCAGGTAGATGGGAAGCGCGCCTACGATCTGGCCCGAAAAGGCAAAGCCGTAGAACTGAAACCGCGCACAATTACCATTGATGCGTTTGACATTACAAGTATAAACGGGCCGGAGGTGGCGTTCAGGGTTGTTTGCAGCAAGGGCACCTACATCCGCAGCCTGGCGCATGACCTGGGCGAGAAGCTGGGCGTGGGCGGGCACCTGTCTAAACTGGAGCGCACGCGCATCGGGGAGTATAAATTAGCTGATGCGCTGACCATTGAGGATATTGTAGAAATAAGACGAAAGCAGCTGGAGGACGCGAATGGAAGTAATCCGTGATATAGCTGATTTTCCGCAATTAAGCTTTCCGGTTGTCACCAGCGGCACCTTTGACGGGGTGCATGTGGGGCACCAGAAAATACTGCGCCGCGTGCTCGAACGCGCCCGGCAGAGCGGTGGTCAGAGCGTGGTTATTACGTATTGGCCACACCCCCGCCTGGTGCTCTTCCCGGAAGACAACGACCTCCAGTTGCTCTCAACCATTGATGAACGCATTGAGCACCTGCGTTCGCTGGGCATTGACTACCTGCTGATTATCCCGTTCACCAAAGAGTTTTCCCGTACCACCTCCCGCAGTTTCATCACAGATATACTTGTGCGTGCCATTGGCACCAAGGTTCTTATTATTGGCTACGACCACCGCTTTGGCAAAAACCGGGAAGGCAGCTTTGAGCACCTCAAAGCCCGCGCCGACCAGTATGGCTTTGAAGTGGAGGAAATTCCACGCCAGGACGTGGACGATGTGGGCGTGAGTTCCACCAAAATCCGCCGTGCTTTGGAAAGCGGCGATATCGAAACAGCCAACAGCTACCTGGGCCGCCACTACAGCATCACCTCCACCGTGGAGGAAGGGCAGAAACTTGGCCGCACCATTGGCTTCCCAACAGCCAACATGGCTATGCCGCCCGCGCATAAGCTCATACCCGGACACGGTGTGTACGCAGTTTGGGCCGTGGTGCAGGAGCAGCGTTATCCGGCCATGATGAACATTGGCCTGCGCCCAACAGTGGATGGAAAGCAGCTAACGCTGGAAGTACACCTGTTGGATTTCAGCGGCGACCTTTACGGCCAGACACTCACCGTTGCGTTTGTGGACCAATTGCGCAAAGAGCGGAAATTTGAGGGGTTGGAGGGACTGCAGGCTCAGCTGGAAAAAGACAAAGAGGCAACGAAACAACTGCTGCAGGTATAGGCTATTGCAGTTTGAAGTATAAATAAGGAAGCGGCTATTTTCATAGCCGCTTTTTTTATGCCAGAAGACAAAGATTGGGGTTGTATTTAATGGCTGCACCTGCCAGCGATACCGTATAGTATGATTTGCCAAAGCGTCCTTACCCAAAGCTGTCTCCCTATCGTTAACCGGCGGCTCCTGGCTTGGCTGCTTTGTATCGCCAATGGCACCCACAACCCTTGATTTGTTTACATGAATGAACTGACGCTTATTTATGACCCCCTGGAGGAGCAAACAGTGCATGAAAAAATTATACCTGCTTTCCGGTCGCACCATATAAACTCTGTTGCCTACCATACTTCCAAAAAGCATCTAACAGAAAATACCCGCTTTGTAACCTACCTTAGCGATGAGCTGCTGGCAGAACTGGTTGCGCTGGCTATGGGTAAAAACTGTACCATTGGCATGCTCCCCCACCCGTTCATGCGGGAGGCCCGGCAGGGCTATGGCGTGGCTGCCAACCTTTTGCAGGCAATAGAAGACATCGAAACAGCCGAAAAAAGCTCCAAAGCCGATATGCTGCTCTGTAATGGGCGGCCGGTGTTCAATAAGGTTGTGATTGGAGACAGCATGAGCATGATGTCGGGCAGTGTGGCCAAAAGCAGCTTCATGTCTGCTTTCGAAAAGATTAAGCGGGTATTCACCCGCTCCCAAACGTATGTACCGCAGGCTTTCACCATCACCGCTGACGGCAAAGCACCCATCAAAACAGCGGCATTAGGCATCATTGCAGTGTTGCACGGCAAAAGTAACCTGCTCTCACGCCAGCTGCTTAAAGACTCCTACATAAACGACGGCAGGATGCACAGCCTCATACTTGCGCCAAAGAGCATCACACAACTCCTTAAGTTCTATGTGAAATCAGTATTCGACCAAAACAAAGGAAGTAAACTGCCGTCTTTTATCGGCCACATCAAGTCGAAGAAAATCGTAATCGAAAGCCCGGAGCCCATAGACTACGCACAGGACAACAACCTAATGAGCGCCAGGGGAATTGAGCTGCATGTGCTGGAGGATGCCTTTCACATCATTCCGGGCAGGCACCTGGATGTGGCCACGCAGGCTGGTGATCCCACTGAAGTTTTTAAAGTGAGCAAGTTACCGAAGGGAGAAGCATACCTACAGGAAATTGTGGCAAAGCCCCTCTCGTGGGTGTACCATGCCTCAACAGAAGAATTCAGGGATCTTTTTATTACGCTGCGGGAAAATGCCCGGGCCACAAGCCCGTTTCTAACCTTGATGGTGCTGTCGACGCTGCTGGCTACCCTGGGCCTATTCTCCAACTCCTCCCCTGTGATTATCGGGGCAATGATTCTGGCACCGCTGATGGCACCGATCATCTCTATGTCGATGGGGGTGCTGCGGCAGGACAAAAAACTTGTTTCCGGCAGTGCCAAAACGATTGGCCTTGGTTTGCTGCTAAGTTACCTTGCTGCCATTTTACTTACGCTTATCACGCCACTGCAAACCATGAATGGAGAGATTATAGCTCGCATCAGGCCAAACCTGCTGGATTTGGGGGTAGCGATATTTTCCGGCGTGGCGGGTGCCTATGCGCATGCCCGTAAAGAAATAGCAAAAACCCTGGCCGGTGTGGCCATTGCCGTCGCGCTGGTTCCGCCCTTATCGGTATCGGGCATTGGTATCGGCTGGGGTGATTGGAACGTGTTTTCGGGAGCGCTTTTACTTTTCACCACCAACCTTGCCGGTATAATACTTGCCGGCTCCTGCACCTTTATGCTTTTAGGTTTCAGTCCATTTCACCTCGCCAAGAAGGGACTGCTTATATCACTGCTTGTTGTTATACTTGTCAGTGTGCCGTTAGGCTTGGGCTTCCTGACGATGGTGCGGGAAAGCAACGTCATGCGCTCGCTTAGCAATTATAAGGTAGAGGACATTACTGTTCGGGAAGTATCAGTCATCCGGGGCGGTAACCCCATGCTGCTGAATGTACGGCTGGTCTCTGACAAGCCGATCAACAATGCGGATCTGGTAAAGGTAAAAAGAGCAATTACCTCTAAACTGGGTCGTAATGTGCAGTTGGAAATAACAGTAAGTATGAAAAGGTAAAAAGCTCTTTTACCATGCTTTGCGTTACTAGTACGAAACGGTTATCACCCATAAAATAGCGATAGTATTTCGATATGGCACTTTTTATATATAACTTACCTACAACACAACTGGTTAAAAACTATGATAAATAAGACAGTAAAGAATGCCCAGGAGGCGCTTCAGGGCGTGCAGGACGGCATGACGCTGATGCTGGGCGGCTTTGGCCTGTGCGGAATCCCGGAAAACTCTATTAAAGAACTGCTGCGCCTTGGGGTAAAGGACCTCACCTGTATCTCGAATAACGCCGGCGTAGATGACTTTGGCATTGGCCTGCTGCTGCAGAAGCACCAGGTAAAGAAAATGATCTCAAGCTATGTGGGGGAGAATGCGGAGTTTGAGCGCCAGTTGCTAAGCGGCGAACTGGAAGTGGAGCTTACCCCGCAGGGCACGCTGGCAGAGCGCATCAGGGCCGGTGGCGCAGGCATACCCGCTTTTTACACCCCTGCCGGCTACGGCACCGAAGTGGGTGAAGGCAAGGAAAGCAGAGAGTTTAACGGAAAAATGTATTTGCTTGAGAGCTGGCTGAAAGCCGACTTTGCTTTCGTGAAAGCCTGGAAAGGCGATACTGCCGGTAACCTAATCTACAAAGGCACGGCGCGCAACTTTAATCCTATGATGGCCACTGCAGGCAAAATAACGGTAGCCGAAGTAGAGGAACTGGTGCCTGCCGGCGAGCTGGACCCGAACATGATTCATACGCCAGGAATATTTGTGCAGCGCATCTTTCAGGGCGAAGCCTACGAAAAGCGCATCGAACAGCGTACAGTAAGAACTGCTTAATTTTAAAGAGAACCATATGGCTTTAGATAAACACGGGATAGCGAAACGTATCGCGAAGGAAGTACAAAACGGCATGTATGTGAACCTGGGTATCGGTATTCCGACGCTGGTGGCAAATTACCTGCCCGAGGGCATTGAGGTGGTGCTACAGTCGGAGAACGGCCTGCTGGGCATGGGCCCCTTCCCTACCGAAGAGCAGGTGGACGCCGACATGATCAACGCCGGCAAGCAAACCATAACCACTTTACCTGGCTCTGCCATCTTCAGTTCCTCCGACAGCTTCGGCATGATTCGGGGGGAGCACGTGGACTTGACTATACTTGGCGCAATGGAAGTTTCAGAAAGTGGGGACATTGCCAACTGGAAAATACCGGGCAAGATGGTAAAAGGCATGGGCGGCGCCATGGACCTGGTGGCCTCCGCTAAAAACATCATTGTAGCCATGCAACACACCGCCCGGGACGGCTCCTCCAAACTGCTGCCGGAGTGCACCCTGCCCATTACGGGCGTAAAGTGCGTGAAGAAAATTGTAACAGACCTGGCTGTGTTGGAGGTGGTAGACGGCGGCTTTAGGCTACTGGAACGCGCTCCAGGTGTAACAGTGGAAGATATTAAGGCGGCTACCGCAGGCAAATTAATTGTAGAGGGCGAGATTCCGGAGATAGACGTATAAGCCACCACTGGCTGTCTTCGCCTTGAAAGCGCAGTTACATAACTGCGCTTTTTTCGTTAATTTTGTAATATGGCGCCACCTGCAACAGGCGTTCTTTCAGAATAGCATATCAAATATATACTTGGTGCACGTATATAATGCAACAAGTATGACCACACCTATAGATTATGAGTGAAAAAGAAGAAACAAGTTTTGAACATAGATTGCTGCTGCGCCAGCTCGAATTAAAAGATTACAAGGAAGTACAGGAGATCATGGAACGGGTATACTCCAGCATAGATGGCGCCTGGACCCGCAAAGAATTCTCCAACCTGCTCAAGAAATTCCCGGACGGACAGATTTGTATTGAAGACAACGGCAAGGTCGTTGCCGCGGCACTTAGCCTTGTACTGGATTACGACGCCTATGGCGACAAACACACCTACGACCAGATCATCGATAAGGGATCTTTCAAAACCCACGACCCCGAGGGTGATACGCTTTACGGTATTGATGTGTTTGTAGACCCCGAATACCGCAACCTGCGCCTCGGCCGTCGTTTGTACGATGCCCGAAAGGAGATCTGTGAAAAGCTAAACCTGCGCGGTATCATCGCCGGTGGCCGCATACCCGGCTACAAAGACTACGCCGACACCCTGACACCAGCCAAGTATATCGAGATGGTGCGCAACAAGGAACTGTCTGACCCGGTGCTTTCCTTCCAGCTGAGCAATGGCTTCCACGTACGTCGTATTCTGAAAGGCTATTTGCCGGACGATACGGATTCCCGTGCCTACGCTACTTTGCTGGAGTGGATAAATGTATACTTCGAAGAGAAAGAAAAACTGATCGGCGGCAAGAAAACGGTTGTGCGGATTGGCATTGTGCAGTGGCAGATGCGCGCCGTAAAGGACCTCGACGATTTCATGCAGCAGGTAGAGTTCTTCGTAGACACGGTGAGTTCCTACAAATCAGATATTGTGGTGTTCCCGGAGTTCTTCAATGCCCCGTTGATGGCGCTTACTAACGAGGAGTCTCCATCTGAGGCCATACGAAGTATGGCAGAGTACACTGCAGAAATCCGTGAGCGTATGATTCACCTGGCACTCTCCTACAACATCAACATAGTAGCGGGCAGCATGCCGGAGTACTACGATAACAAACTCTACAACGTGAGTTACCTCTGCCGCCGCGACGGCACCTACGACGCACAGTACAAGTTGCACGTAACGCCGGACGAATCACATTACTGGGGTATGCGCGGCGGCCATAAGCTCAAGATATTTGATACCGACATCGGCAAGATCGGCATCCTGATTTGTTACGATGTTGAATTCCCGGAGCTGGCGCGTATGTTGTCGGATATGGACATGAAGATTCTATTTGTTCCTTTCTGGACGGATACGAAGAACGCTTACCTCCGTGTGCGCCTTTGCTCACAGGCACGTGCCATCGAAAATGAGTGCTACGTAGCCATTACGGGTAGCGTGGGCAACTTGCCGAAGGTGGAGAACATGGACATCCAGTATTCACAATCGGCTGTTTTCTCTCCTTCTGACTTCGCTTTTCCGCACGATGCCGTGATAGCAGAAGCCACACCGAATACCGAGATGACCTTGATTGCTGACCTGGACCTGGACCTGCTGAAGGATCTTAACACAGCAGGAAGTGTACGCAACCTGAAGGACCGCCGAAGAGACCTCTACAACCTGCACTGGGTTGCCAGGAAGGATGAGTAGTCTTTTAAACTAATCATTCAACAAAAAGGGCCACTGCTAAAATTTAGCGGTGGCCCTTTTTGCATCCTATACTTATACTTTTAGTATGACATTTTCTTCCGCTTCTTGCTTTCAAGATTTAAGGCTACAATAAGCCCAATCAATAGCGAAATTATTGCACTTATTGCCAAGTACTTTTTCAAACTTGGACCAGTTGGGCGCAGCCTTGGTGTAAATCCAGTCACTACCTCTACGTTTTCCAGTTGCTCCAGATCAGCCTCCAACTCCACCTGTTGCTCATACATGGTGATGCTTTCACGATACAAACTGGTTGGATCGATGGGCTGACCATAAACAAAACCGTTTACGGGGCCCCTAGGTTCTCCTACAGTAGTTTTCATGCTATCTATAGAGGCAATCTCTCCTTTCAACTTAGAAATCATACTTGACATTTGCCGTTGCTTTATCAGCTTTTGCTTAGAAAAATAGCGGTTACTCTCCAAGAAGCTGGCAATGGCAGGCTCCATTACACTAAATAACCTGTTATCATACAAAGCCAACTGCACCTGAAAAGGAGAGCCCGTTAGTACACTGTCTTCCTCAATCCTTTCCTGGTCTAGACTGGTAAAGCTCATCTCCTTTATTTGCTGGGCCGCTTCAAGGCTAATGTCCAATCTTTCTGCAACAGCCTCATAGTTGTCCTCTTCAATCATCACCGTGAGGTTGTTTAGTTGATTCTCCATAAACTCGTTACGGATGTTTGCCAGCATTAACGTCATGGAGGAGGTATAGAAGGGTTTTGTGAAACTATAAGCTAAAAAAGCCAACCCTAAACCTAAACCAAATATGATTAAAACTACATACTTATAAGAAATAACCGCATCAATACTGTACTGAATTCCCCTATTTATCTTACTGAAAAATCTTCCAATGTAGCGAAAGACATCAGCGAGATCAATCTCATCTCTCTCAATTTGTTGCATGTTGTAAAAGGCCTATAGTGAATGAAAATGTGCTTGAACAGAAAACAAATATAATAGCTTCTTTAAAAGAATGCCCTTTGTTTTTCTGCATTAGTATAATTATTCACTATTTTTGAAACCTAAAAACAAGCTTAATGAGTCACCAAATCCCTATTAAAATACAGATGGTTGATCTGTATAGTCAATATTTACATTTAAAAGATGATATTGATGCAGCCATGGCAGAGGTTATCAAAACATCCTCCTATATAAATGGCCCAATCGTTAACGAATTTGCAGCTGAACTTGCAGTTTACAACAACATCAATCATGTAGTACCCTGTGCCAATGGAACAGATGCTTTGCAACTTGCAATGATGGCGCTGGACTTAAAGCCCGGAGATGAAGTCATTGTTCCAAGTTTTACCTATGTAGCTACAGCGGAGGTTATTGCACTGCTAGGTATTACACCTGTCTTTGTTGATGTGGATAAGGACACCTTCCTGATAAACCCAGAACTTGTAGAGAAGCATATCACGCCCCAAACCAAAGCCATCGTTCCTGTTCACTTGTTCGGACAATGTGCCGACATGGAGGCTATCATGAAAATAGCCCATGACCATAATCTCTATGTGATAGAGGACACAGCTCAGGCCATTGGTGCTGAATACAGGTTTAGCAATGGTAGCAAGAAAAAGGCTGGTACCATAGGTACTATTGGCACTACCTCTTTTTTCCCATCAAAGAACCTTGGTTGCTTTGGTGACGGTGGGGCACTGTTAGTAGAGGACGATGATTTGGCTGAAAGAATCCGGATGATCGCAAACCATGGCCAACAGGTTAAGTACTACCATGACATTGTAGGCGTCAACTCAAGGCTTGATACGTTGCAGGCGGCTGTATTGAAGGTAAAGTTAAAAGAACTAAACAGTTTCAGCGAAAGGAGAAACGAATCAGCCTGCTTCTACGATGAGCAACTTGGGAATTACACAGCTTTGAGCTGTCCAAGGCGTTTACCGTCCTCCACGCACGTTTTTCATCAGTACACACTGATATGTAATTCTTTCGACAGAGACGACCTTAAGCAGTATTTAGCTGAAAGAGGCATCCCTACAATGGTATACTATCCTGTGCCACTACACCTACAGAAGGCCTATCAAATGTACGGTTATTCTGAAGGTGACTTTCCTATCTCCGAACTATTATCCTCTCGAGTGTTGTCTCTCCCGATCCACACGGAGCAGAATAAAGAGGAGCTTTACTATATCACAGACGCAATTAAGGAATTCCTTACAGTAAAAGGTTTAAATTAATGAGTTACTATAGCCATGAAACAGCCATCATAGATGAAGGTTGCACCATTGGAGAAGGTACTAAAATCTGGCACTTTACCCATATCATGCCGAACTGCCGAATTGGTAATAATTGCAATATTGGGCAGAATGTGGTAGTATCACCGGATGTTATACTTGGAAACAATGTGAAAGTCCAAAATAATGTCTCCATCTATACCGGAGTCACCTGCGATGATGACGTCTTTCTTGGTCCTTCTATGGTTTTTACAAATGTAATTAATCCCCGGAGTGCCGTAAACAGGAAAAGCCAGTACGCTAAAACTCATGTTGGCAAAGGGGCTACCATTGGTGCAAATGCAACAATAGTATGCGGCCATGATATAGGTGCTTTTGCATTTGTTGGAGCTGGAGCCGTTGTTACTAAAACAGTACCTCCCTATGCGCTGGTTGTAGGCAACCCATCAAAACAGATAGGCTGGATGAGTGAGTTCGGACATCGTTTGGAATTCAATAATGCTGGTTACGCCGAATGTACCGAAAGCGGAGAAGCTTATCAATTAGTGGATAATCAAGTACATAAAATCAAATAATGCCATTTCAGGATCGTAAAATAAAATTTGCTGTTGTTGGCTTAGGACACATTGGTAAACGCCATGCCGAGATGATCTTAAGAAATGAAGAGTGTGAGTTGATAGCATTGGTTGACACCAAAGATAAGTCAGAGCTAAACCTTACAAGTGAGGCATCTAGCATCCCCTTCTATAACTCTATAGAAGAGTTAGTACAATCAGCTGCAGATGTTGACGTCATAAATATTGCTACTCCTAATGGATATCACGCTTCCCAGGCAATGCAATGCTTGGAAGCAAGAAAGCACATTGTTGTAGAAAAGCCAATGGCTCTTACTCGTCAGGATGCAGAGAAAGTCATATTCAAAGCACTGCATGTGCACAAGCACGTGTTTGCAGTAATGCAGAATAGATACTCTCCTCCTTCTGCCTGGATAAAAGAGTTGATAGAAAGTGGCAAACTGGGCAAGGTGTTTATGGTTCAGCTAAACTGCTACTGGAACAGAGACGAGCGATATTATAAAACAGAAAGCTGGCATGGAAAGAAAGATTTAGATGGCGGCACCTTATTCACTCAGTTTTCGCACTTTATAGATATCATGTACTGGCTTTTTGGCGATATCCAGAATATTAAGGCCAAGTTCAGTGATTTTAACCATCAACATCTAACCGATTTTGAAGATTCTGGTTTTGTTAGTTTCGATTTTGTAAATGGTGGAATGGGTTCTTTAAACTACTCAACCTCCGTTTGGGGACAGAACCTTGAAAGCAGTATGACTATTATTGCCGAACACGGATCAGTCAAGATAGGCGGCCAGTACATGAACGAAGTGGAGTACTGCCACATCAAAGATTACCAGATGCCTGAACTGGCCCCAACCAATCCGGGAAATGATTATGGCGCCTACAAAGGCTCTGCACAAAACCACCACTATGTTATAGAAAATGTAGTGGATACGTTAAAAGGAAGAAATACCATCACAACCAACGCGCTTGAAGGTTTGAAAGTAGTAGATATTATAGAAAGAATCTACGCTTCTTAACTCTCTTCCTCTTCCCTACTTTTGCTAAAATCAATCAAAAATTGAAATCCCTATTTATATTCGGTACCAGACCAGAGGCTATAAAACTAGCTCCTCTTATTAAAGAATTCGAGGCAACTCCTGATTTTGATCTAGAGGTCTGTATAACTGCGCAGCACAGAGAAATGCTTGATCAAGTACTTGATTTTTTCAAAATCAAACCTGATTATGATTTAAACTTGATGAAGCCAAACCAAAACCTGTTTGCCATTACTGCTGATGCACTTACAGGTCTGAAAGAGGTGATTGAAGAATCTAAACCTGATCTAATCATTGTACAAGGCGATACTACCACTGCTTTTGCAGGGGCTTTAGCTGGTTTCTATAAACAGATTAAAATTGCTCATGTGGAGGCAGGCCTTAGAAGTAACAACTTATACTCTCCCTTTCCGGAGGAAGCCAATCGATTGATGATAGGCCAATTAGCTGATTATCATTTTGCACCAACTCAAAAAGCTTTTGAAAACCTGCAAAGTGTTAATAAACAAAATGTGTGGGATGTAGGGAATACTGTGATCGACGCTTTGTTACTGGGTTTAGAACTGATTGAGGACAACGATAGCAGTATACTTAGCAGTTTTGAAGGCATAGATTTTTCAAAGAGGATCATTCTTGTCACGGCGCATAGGCGAGAAAGTTTCGGAGAGCCATTTGAAAACATTTGTAATGCTATACGTGATATTGCAGAGGAATTTGAGGCCTGTGAAATTGTGTTTCCTGTGCATCTAAATCCTAATGTAAGACAAGTTGTATCCAAGATTCTCAGTGACATAAAAAATGTACACCTTATCGAGCCACTCGATTATCCGAAATTTATATGGTTGATAAACAAAAGTTTTTTGATCATTACAGATTCTGGTGGTGTACAGGAGGAAGCACCAACGCTTGGTAAACCTGTGCTTGTTATTCGAGATGAAACAGAAAGAGAAGAAGGAATAACAGCAGGAACAGCAAAGCTCGTGGCAACTAACAGAGAAAGTATTTACTCTTCTGCCTATCGTCTGCTTACAAATGAACATGAGTATAATAAGATGGCTAACGCTGTTAACCCTTACGGTGATGGTACCACCAGCAAGCAGATTGTGAAGATCTTAAAAGAAGTTTACTGCTAAGTATGCGAAAGAAAGTACTCATTATCGACTCTAACTATCCCAACGAAAACAACTTGTATGGTGATGTTTTTGTACATTCCAGAGCCAGGTTCTACAAGAATGTATTTGATATACAGGTGTTAGGCTGGGACAAAAGGAGAGAAAATTTCGAATTCACTTACGAAGGTATCCCTGCTAAATCATTCAAAACCAAAAAGGAGCTAACCAGAAATATATTTGAATATAAGCCAGATATTATTCTGATTCATTTTGTAGAAGGCTGGATGCTATCAGCTTTTATAAAACCTATAAATTGTCCCGTGTTGATATGGGTGCATGGGGCTGAGGCCTTAGGCTGGTACAGGAGAATTTTCAATTTCAGAAATGTACTTCAGTTTGGCAATTATGTGCTGAAGAACACACTCCAATTGATTAAGGTAAGACAGCTAATATCCTATTCAAATCATACAGACAAAGTAGCATTTATTTTTGTGTCTAACTGGATGAAAGGGATCACCGAAACAGATACACGAATTAAAGTAAAAAATTACCACCTGATCCCTAACCCTATTGATGCCAATATTTTTCAGTATGTAGAAAAGACTCCTGATCAGAGAAAGCATATTTTACTTATCCGCTCGTTTAATTCTAAAAAATACGCTAATGATATTGCTATCGATGCTATTATGGAATTAAGTAATAAGGATTTCTTTTCTGATATAAGGTTCAGCATCTATGGTATGGGGAAATATTTTAAGCCCCTTACAAAAAAGTTAGAGAAGTTTGACAATGTAAACCTCCATAACACCTTTGTAGAAAACACAAGCATCCCTGAAATTCATAGACAGCATGGTATCTTCCTTTGCCCAACACGTCAAGATGCGCAGGGTGTTTCGATGTGTGAAGCAATGTCTAGTGGTTTGGTGCCTATTTCTTCATTTAATACAGCTATTCCAGAATTTTTGGATGACCAAAAGACAGGGTTCATGACTAATTCAGCGAAAGAGATTGCCCAGGCAGTGGAAGTGTTGTATTACAATCCTGACAAGTATCTAAAAATTTCAAAAAATGCCGCAACTTCTATTCAAGAAAAAAGTGGGAATGACACTGTACTGCAGAAAGAGATAAAGATAATAGAAGACAATATAGACCAGTACGTAAAACCTTGAAAGTAAAAGATAAGAGAAGCACTGGAGCCGGAGCATTAAAGTCGTTTATTCAATTCTCATATGGCACGTGGGGGTTAGCATTTATAAATATTTTAACTACACCTGTCATCACATGGCTGATTGTGCCTGAAGAGCTTGGACGCGCGTCCATGTTCACCCTTCTTTACAACGTTCTGCTTAATATTGCTCTTTTAGGTACAGATCAAAGCTTTTGCAGATTTTTCTATGAGAACACAAGATCAAGGCCTACGCTGCTAAGCTCTTCCATACTTATACCGCTGTTACTTGTACTTGTAATTGGAGTTGGTGTGATATCATCATGGGATTTTCTTTCAACTCTTATGTTCGGGCAATCTGAGCCAGTTACTGTTGCTCTTATTCTGGTTTTCACCCTATTAAGCGGTGTTATATATAGGTTTGGCTTATTGTCGCTTAGAATGTATAAGAGTGCCAACTCCTACTCCATACTTCAAATTATCAATGGAGTACTCAATGTAACATTGATAGTTGGATATTCTTGGCTAGTGCATAAAAGCTATGAAGCTATCATAATCGCATTTCTGATATCCACCTCCTGTTCTGCACTTATAACTATATCGATTCAGTACAAACTATGGAAAAGAGCAGTAGTAGCTGTTGACTCTGAATTGATCAAGAAAACCATTTTCTACGGGCTCCCTTTTGTCCCTGCTTTCATTTTAGAGTGGTTATTCCAGGCATCTGACAGATTTTTCCTGCGTTACTACATGTCATTCGAAGACATCGGTATATATGCTGCTAGCTTCAAGATAGTAGCAGCTTTGAATCTATTACAGAGTGGATTTAATTTGTTCTGGGTACCTTTCTCTTATGAACTGTTCTCTAAAAACCCAGAGGAAAGAGGCACTTATGCGAAGGTTTTCAATTTCTTATCAGCTGCACTACTGGCAGTAATTGTTATGTTGATGCTATTCAAAAATATAATAGCTAGTATACTGGCTGATAGCTACAGCGAAGCTGCCTATATCATCCCCTTCTTGCTTTTTATTCCTGTATTGTATACAATTTCAGAAGTAACCGTTGTCGGGATCAATCTAAAGAAGAAAACTTATTTTCACTTATATATCAGCTTGTTTGCGTTCATAAGTAATGTTCTGTTAAACTTCCTTCTGATTCCAGCTTTCGGAATTAAAGGGGCGGCTATAGCAACAGGTTTATCATACTTTGTGTTTTTTGTAAGCAGAACATTCTACTCTCAGTCATTATTCAAGATCAATTATGCCTGGAGTAGATTTACGTGCGCATTAGTCATTGCCTTTTGCTGTGCTATCGTGCATTCTTTTATGGAACAAAGCATCTATTCTTTATCGCTAGGTATAGTAGGAATGCTATTGGTAATACTATTATTTTTGCAAGAATGGAAAGAGATGCTTCAAATTGCAAAAAGCAGGTTGAAGTTGAAGGCTTGATAACTTATGGAGTGAGAGCATATAGGTCACTTTACTTTCGCACAAACGTCATCCACATTATTACTCAGAATTTTTAATTTTGCCATGATTGCCATCATAGAATACGGAGTAGGGAATTTGAATTCAGTCAGGAACATGTTTAAGAAGATTGGATACAATGCTTCTATTACTTCCAATCCTGAAGAAATATTAAAGGCTGATAAGATATTGCTTCCTGGTGTGGGTGCATTTGATAATGGTATGACGAAGTTAAATGACTCTGGTTTGCTACCGGTACTAAAGCAGAAGGCCCTGCAAGAAAAGGTGCCAGTTCTGGGGATATGCCTGGGCATGCAGATGCTTACTAATGGTAGCGAAGAAGGCACCTTACCTGGCTTAGGTTGGATAGATGCTGATACGCTAAAGTTTCGATTTACTGACAGCAGTATAAAAGTGCCGCATATGGGTTGGAATTATATAGCTTTGAAAAAAGAAACTCCTCTGTTTAAGGATATGGATAGAACCACAAGTCGCTTTTACTTTGTGCATTCGTTTCATGTGAAGTGCAATAACAGTAGTAATTCATTGGCAGAAACTACTTATGGTACAACTTTTTCGTCTGCCATTATGAATGACAACTTATTTGGAACTCAGTTTCACCCGGAAAAAAGCCATAAATATGGAATGCAGCTATTAACTAACTTTGCAAAACTCTAGAAGATGCTTCGGAAGAGAATAATACCCTGCCTGCTTCTAAAGGAAGAAGGTTTAGTTAAAACTGTAAAGTTTAAGCAAGAGAAGTATATAGGAGATCCTATAAATGCTTTAAAGATATTTAACGAAAAAGAAGTAGACGAGCTGGTATTCTTAGACATATCGGCGACTGAAAGAAAAGAGGAGCCTCATTATGATCTACTTTCTGAAATAGCATCAGAATGCTTTATGCCTCTAGCTTATGGTGGAGGAATTCATAAGATTGAGCAGATAAGCAAGATATTAAGTCTTGGATTTGAGAAGGTTGTTATCAATACCGCAGCAGTAGATAATCCTGACTTAATCAAAGAAGCAGCCCAAGTCTTTGGTAGCTCTACTATAGTGGTAAGCATAGATGTAAAAAAGAATCTATTTGGCAAGTATCAGGTTTATACTAAACGAGGAACCTACAACACTAAATTAGATCCGGTAAAACATGCTGCTAATGTTGAGAATCTCGGAGCGGGAGAAGTAATGCTTAACAGTATTGATAGAGATGGAACGATGTCTGGCTACGATATAGCTTTGATTGCAAAGGTTTCAAACCATGTAAGTATCCCTATCATTGCAAGCGGCGGTGCCGGAAATTTACAGCACTTCTATGAGGCCCTGACGTTAGGTAAAGCTTCTGCAGCAGCTGCTGGGAGCTTCTTTGTCTTTCATGGAAAAAACAGAGCCGTACTAATCAATTATCCATCAGAGGCCGATTTTAGCCAGAGCCAAATTTTTTAAATTTTATTAATATATGATACCTTATCAAGTTTGTAATCGATGTGTAATGGATACGTCGGAGCCAGAAATATCATTTGATGAGAATGGGAATTGTAATCACTGCACGGCCTACCTATCCAACGAACATAATTTAGCTCTTCAATCTGACACATCTAAAAAAGAAGATCTAAATAAACTTGTAGAAAGAATCAAATCTAGCTCCAGGAACAGTAAATATGATTGTATTATCGGAGTAAGTGGTGGAGTTGACAGTACATACGTTGCTTATCTTGTAAAAGAGCTAGGTTTAAATCCGCTGGCTGTGCACTTAGACAATGGCTGGAACTCAGAACTTGCAGTAAGCAATATCCAGAAAACATTAGATAATTTAGGCATCGACCTTTATACGTATGTGATTGACTGGCATGAGTTTAGAGACATTCAACTGTCCTTCTTGAAAGCTTCAGTAAGAGACGCAGAAATCCCTACAGATCATGCCATCATCTCAGTTTTGTACCAGGTAGCGGCGAAAGAAAATCTTAAATATATTCTTAGCGGAGCAAACTCTGCAACTGAAGGCATTTATCCGGTTACCTGGACATACGGTATTGCAGACTTAAAATATATTAAAGGCATTCATAGCATCTTTGGCTCAAAAAAGCTTAAAACGTTTCCGAGTACCAGTCTTTCAATGAAGGACTATTATATCTTACTGAAACAGATCAAGACCGTTCCGATCCTTGACTATATAGATTTCAACAAGGAGAAGGCGATGCAAATCATTCAAAATGAGCTGGGTTGGAGGTATTACGGCGGTAAACATTACGAATCTATTTATACAAGATTCTTTCAAGGCTATATTATGCCTGTAAAATTTAAAATAGACAAAAGAAGAGCGCACTTATCTACCCTGATCTGTTCTGGTCAAATAACAAAAGCCGAGGCTTTGGAAGAGCTAAAAAAGGAAATATATCCTGCGGAATTATATGAATCTGATAGAGAATTTGTTTTGAAGAAGTTAAAGTTATCAGAGACAGATTTTGCAGAAATAATGAAACTTCCAATTAAGTCTTATAAGGATTACCCTAACAGCAAAAACTACTTTGAGTTTAGAAAAAAGGTAGTTCCATACCTAAGGAAAATATCCCTGATGCATTAAAACATCAATTAAGTAGAATTTAGCATAAAGTTATTCTCAGGCTATCAAGTTACATGTCAGCGACACATAATTAGATAGCCTGAATTATTATATGAAAACAAAAAACAGTAACAAGTCGCTTCTTGTCATGATTGGCAACAGTAAATTAGGAGGGCTTGAAAGACGGTATTCGAAGGCTTTTGCTAAACTGCAGGAAAAAAATCATAACTCATTTTTAGTAGTTAATCAGGATTTATACAATGGTTTGCTTCAACACAGCATCATAAGTAGCAGTACCCCTAACATCTTTATTGTAAAACAGAAGACAAGTTTTAAGTCATTCAAAACACCCTTAAAATTTCAACTTTTTGCGGCTTTCGAAATTCTAAAAATTGTTCTTAAGCATCGTATAAATAATTTACATTTAGTACAGACGCAAATTCTAATCAGCTCCATACTTACTTTATTTCCAGTAAAAAACAAGATCATTACTTTCGCCCATACCGATTTTGATCCTGGTTATGAAAGAGGGCTAAAGAGATTACTGCTAAAATTTGTACTCGCCAGAGTAAATAGGATTGATTTTCTGTCGAATGATATTAAGAATAAATATCTAAAGAAATACCCTCTACTCTCAGATCAAACTGAGAATCTTGTGACTCCCTGCAGTTACATTGATTATGAAAAATTTATACCTGGAGAAAAGCACAAGACCATAATATCACTTTCTAGGCTAGATCCGATAAAGAACACTAAGCTGCTTGTAGAGGCAATTCACATTATCATCAATGAAAGAAAATTGTCTCTGGATGGCTATAAATGCTTGATACTTGGTGATGGTCCTTGTAAAGAAGAATTAGAAGAACTGATAAAGAGATACAGTATCGGAAAATATGTGGAATTGGGATACGCTTTCAACCCAGTAGATTATTTAAAACACTCTACAATTTTTGTATCTATACAGCAAACAAACAATTATCCTTCTCAAAGTTTGATTGAAGCTATGGCATGTGAAAATGCTGTCATAGCGTCTGATGTTGGAGAAACAAGATTATTAGTTGATGAACAAAACGGTGTTTTAGTAGAGCTGAATTCCGAAATAATTGCCGATGCAATTTTAAGTTTGATTCAAAACCCTGTTTTGTTAGACCTTTTAAGGCTGAACTCAAGAAGTAAAGTTTTGTGCACTCATACAATTGAAAACTTTTTGGGCTACTTAGTCAATAGTTTATACCGATAGAATACTTCTTAAAGTGAATGATTATATATCGCAGACCAGTAAGCCTAACTATAGGTTCTTATTGTTTCTATTGCTACTTACCAGCGGTCCTATTCCACTGAAGTTAGTTGCGTTACTTTTCATCAAAGTTCCTTTAAAAGTTCGTACCAGAGTAAGTCTTGCTAAGGCATTCTATATCTTTATTGCTTCCTATTCACTTGTTTATGGTGCACTCTTTCTATTCAATCAGAATTATTGGATAGCTTATTTCTTAGTTTTATTGTTTTGGATAATTGCATTCATAGCTTTTTGTGAAATTGAAAATTTCATTAAGCAGAACGATTTCCAAACTATCAATGCTACCATAAATTGCTACTTCTTCATAAACTTCATTTTTGTTGTACAACAACTCATTTCGATAATTATTTATTCCGGCTCATTAAATCCTTTTAACGCTAGTGCGTCGCATGGTGATATGATAATGGGTATCTACAGTAATTCATCCATCAATATGATTGTGATGGGATTTTATGCCATCTATTTCTTTTATAAAAGGAGTCTTGGAAAGCTGTTTATTGCATTATTCTGCTTCCTGATGACTGGCTATATGAGTGGACTTCTGATACTACTCGTAGCATTAACAATGTTTTTCTTTCTCTTTGAGAAGAGAATTTCTTTAAAAATTTACTCCATACTAATTATCATCTCCATTATAGTTTTCTACTACTTCTTCTCTAGAGAGAATTATGATTACGCCTTAGGCTACATCAACAGAGCACTTGCATTTGATGCTAAAATGCCTTTCAAACTAAAATCATACATACAGACATATCACTACTGGACAGATTCTGCTGCAAACTTCATATTCGGTGCTGGTCCTGGTAATTTTTCTTCTAGGGTTACCTTCGTGGTATCAGGAGATTATGTAGGTTGGTATCCAGAAAGCTTAAGCTATGTTTCAAAAAGCTTCGCAAAAAATCATTTTTGGATATGGAATTATGATTTTAATAATCCCTGGGACAATATCAATAATGCAGCCAATCAACCTTTTTCGGCTTATAATCAGATTATTGGCGAGTACGGCCTGATAGGATTGATCGCTTTCATTTTTCTATACATTGGCTTTTGGATGAGAGGCTTTATGAGCTTAACTTACGGTAAAATTATATTTATTTCCTTCTTAGGGTATTTAGTTTTAGATTATTGGTTTGAATATTTTTCCGTTGTGATCCTTTTTGAATTGTTCATGCTTTTGAACAGAAAAGAGTCAGAAACAGCTAAACTTTAAATGAAATACTTTTTTATTGCTCCAGTTAGAGGCCCTATTAATGGAGCGAAATATTTAACTACTAAAATAATCGAATGTTTTGGTGATAAGGATATCACTATAATCGACACTTCTCAGGCAGCTAGTGCAGAAGACTTTGGAAAGTTCTCTTTCAAAAAGATTATAAGTATATTCAATTATGTGAAATGTATAATTTTAAAGGTAAAACCAAAATCGGTCTGCTACATTAATTTAACACCACATGGTTTTGCTTTTTACCGTGATGTAATCCTACTACAGTCCTTAAAACTAAAACGAGCTAACATAACAGTACACCTGCATACAAACACGTTAGCATCAAAAAACAAATCACTGTTAAAGCTTTTACTTAATTCTGTAAAGGTAATTGTACTTAACAAGTATCAATTAAATTCTCTGTCTTTCTTGCCAAACGTATACCTGCTTGAAAATTCTTTACCAAATCAGAATTCTCGTTCGTTTGAGGAAACCTGGGAAATGAAGCCAAATTTTTCCCTTCTGTTTTTTTCAAATATTTCAGAAGAGAAAGGTATTTACGAGGCTATAGAAATTTATAAAGGTCTAAAACCCCTTTGCCCAAATATACAGCTAAAGGTAGCGGGAGGGTTTCTGGATCTAGAGGCAAAAACCTTTTTAGAACAAGAAATCAAACATGATCCTAATATATTATATTTAGGAGTAGTAAATGAAGAAGATATAAAGGTAAGGCTCTTCTCGGAGGCAAGTGTATTTTTGTTCCTGAGTAAACCATTTTACGAAGCGTCACCGCTAGTTTACATAGAAGCGTTGATGTTTGGATTACCCATTGTATCTACCTCACAATATGTAACAGAGAATGTAATAAAGAACAACAATGGCATTATACATACTCCTCTAAACCTCAAAGAGTCTGTTCGTTACATTTATTCCTTATATCAAGATCAGAACTCCCACAAAGACGCTTCTTATAGAAGCTATTTAAACTATCACTCTTTTTACTCTTTTAACCATTATATAGAGCGATTACAGATCATTTTATCTGAAACTTTAGCAAAATAAATGACACTTCCAGTTCCTATTCTAATAGTCGTACACAACCATTCAGAATTTTTACCACGACTTATTGAGTCACTAGAGCAGTTTAGGTTAAATGCCTATTTCTGTGATGCGGCTTCAACAGACAACTCAGCCAAGATTATTGAAAACAGCAGTTACAGTAACAGTCTTCTCAAGAAAGAAAAGTTGGAAAGCTTTTCGAAAAACAACAATGATTTGTTGAGGCATTTTAATATCCAAAGTGAGTACTATATCATTTTAAACCCTGACACATACTTTGATACAAACTTTGTCGAAATACTAGTAAGCTATGCTGATGCCAATCCCAACGCTGCTATAGTTTCTCCTCGCTTACTTTATCCTAATGGACAAGTTCAAAAGAACTGGAAAAGGTACCCAAATTTTATTCAAACGATTCTTAAAAGGTTTGGCTTGACTACCATACATCATGAGCCTTTAGTTGAATCTGGTCCGATTGACTGGTGTTTAGGGGCTTGCTTCTTGGTAAGGGATAGCTTTATCAAAGAAAGAAGCTTTCTTTTCGACGAAAGGTACAGGCTTTATTGTGAAGATATTGACATTTGCTTTGATGCGCATCAGAGAGGGTATGATGTGATTGGATTAGATACTACTTACGTCTATCACAATTTGGGAGAAAGTAGCTCTAAAAGCATCTTTACCAAGTATAACTACTGGAATCTACAGAGTATAATCAAATTTATAGTTAAATGGAACAGATTATACCTGAGGCATTTCTAAAAGGAAATAAGATTCATTGGCCAGTAAAGGATTGGGAAAACAAAGTATACCTTGGTCTGCTATCAGGGTTTGCAATTTCTCTGTTTCTACCGCTGCTCTTTACGAACATATTTACTATACTATTAACTACTCTTTCGATTTACATATTCATCATTAAGAAACCCTTTAAAGACAGGAAAAACAAAGCTTATTTAGTTCTTACAGTTTCATTATACATATCCTTTCTGATTGGCCTTTTTTATTCTGAAAATATAGATGAAGGCTTAAATTCATTAGTTAAGAAATTGTCACTGCTGCTGTTTCCGCTAATATTTTACATAAACCCAAAGCTGTCTCAGGATAGACAAACGGGATTGTTGAATATTTATCTTATCTCTGCAGTGATTGTCTCAATCTTTTGCATTGCAAGTTCATTTTACAACAATATTGATATTAGTAACTTAGGCGCAGTAGATTGGGAGGCAATCACTTATCATAACTTATCTGATGCCATTGGTTTTCATGCTATTTACTTAAGCATGTATGTTAGTTTTGCTTTATTTATTTTATTATTTCAATGGCCTGAGCTCCAGGGTAAGTTAAAGGTAGCAGCCGTTTTTTGTTTGCTCGTCCTAAGTATATTTCTTGTTTTGCTTTCTGCCCGAATAGTCCTTCTTGCGTTTCTGCTGATAACTTTTACTGCCACGCTTGTTTATGCCTATCAAAAACGGGAGATTTTTAAGTTTACCGGGATTTATATAATTGTGCTGCTTACTTGTGTTGTAGTGACGCTTTCTATCCCTACACTACAAACAAGAGTAAAAGAGGCTGTGAATTATAATTCAGAGTACTCCATAGACAAGCAATGGGGTGGTCGGGCTATGCGGTTGTTGAAATGGGAATGTTGTATAAAAATTATTAAAGAGAACCCGGTAATAGGTGTAGGTACTGGTTCTGAACAGGATTTTCTGCAGGAATGCTATATCGAAGAAAAGTTTTATCCGTTACTCCACTGGCCTGAAATCAAATTTAACGCGCACAACCAGTACT